>NZ_JCAPET010000002.1:0-249977 GCF_059735245.1 Gorillibacterium sp. sgz306347 | reverse complement strand
CGACGACGGCCGCTCGCTGTGTACACGTCTTTATGCGGAAATGAAGGACAGCCGGACGTGGATCGGCCAGCCAGCGACTATATTAACGGCTGAAGAGCGTACAAGACTTGCGGCAATTCCGGGAGCTATCGTGAACGGGACGCTCGCGGTGAACTATCTCGTCAGCCAATACGCCGGTTTGTGGGCATCCGAAAGCGTTGCGTACTACGACGATGTGTTGACGGAACAGGACGTAACCGATCCGCTAAAGTTATTGGAGGCCGCCCGTAAACGGTTGGCCGAACGCGAGATACCCGCTTTCGAGGCCTCCGTATCCGCAGCCGATGTCCATAAGTTACCGGATTCGCCGGACCGTCCGCCTAATCTCGGCGACGCCGTATCCGTGACCGATCCCGATATCGGAATGGACGCGGTAATCGCCCGTATCGTCGAAATTACGGAGTATCCGTACTCTACCGGCCAGCACTCGCAAGTTTCGATTGCGAACGTGATGAGGCGGGATTACGCGCAAGTAATGGCGCAGCTTGAGTCGTCGCGGCGTGCGATTGAGAATGTGTTTAGCGCCGGCCGTATCCGCACGGATGTATTTGAGGCTTTCGCAAAGCAGGCGATCACGGATATTACGAATAGCAAGACGGAAATTGCTTATCCGTCGGAGGGCGGAATTCTCGCGAAAGAGAAAGCGAATCCGCTGCGGCAGGTAAGGTTAACGGCAGCAGGTCTCGGCATCTCCACAGACGGCTGGAAAACGGTTCGGGCGGCAATTACAGCCGACGGGATTGTCGCGGAGCGAATCGTAGGGCAGGCAATTTACGGTGTTTCTCTCGTTATCGGCAGCGGAAACAACGTGACGAAGATTAATCCGAACGGGATAAGTTCAGGGCACGACGATTTTAACCTCGCACCGTTTCGCGTAGATATGGCCGGCAACGTGACCGCAAACAAGCTGACGGCAAACGCGGCCTCTATTGCAAATTCTACGTTTAATGGCGGCAGTATTATCGGGTCGTCGGTCAATGTAGGGAATGGTATGTTTACCGTTGATGCTACCGGGCGAATGTTTGCGAAAAATGCCTTCATATCCGGCCGACTGGATTCGTCCCATATCGAAGGAAGCCGGATTGTCGGGACTGAAATTTCGGGAGGTTCAATCAGCGGCACAACCATTATGGGCGGAAGTATAACGTCGAACACGGCCATTAACGTTACGACCGATGTGACCGTAGGCAGTAAATTGGAATTTGTGGGGTCCGGCGATAAATCGATCAGGTTCAGCGGTTCCGGCAACATTACCTTTTATGAGACAAGCGGAATGATTATTGCTTCCAATACTTTTATGTATTTGAATTGCTCAAGCATTCAACTGCAGGGCGATGTCTCTTTGACCAGAAGTATAGATTTCACCAATGCAGCAATCATTGGGCTAACGCGTGACAAACTGGGGTGGCTCCGCACCGAACTGGACCGCTTGTGGGTTGCCGTAAATGCAAAATAAGCCTTCATAAGCCGCATCTGAAAAAAAGGAGTTTACCCGATGAAAACACGCATTTTAATCGAATGCACCATTGATTTGGCAAATCCGACGGCAGAACTGATTGACGCGGTCAACGCCGTATTATCGGCGCTTCCTGACATGGAAGCACGCTGCGGTATTTTGCAGGCGCTTGATCATGAAATCGGGCGTGCTCTCGCCGAAGCGGAAGAATCAAGCAAGGAATAAAAGGGAAAGGGGCTTTTGGGCCCCTTCCTACTGAATTCGGATAGTTGATGCGGCGCATATAAACAGGCTGCTTAGGAAAATTCGGACATCTGAAATCACTCAAGGGAAAAGCGGCAAATAAAAAAATGAGATATCTATAAAAAATCATAGATTCTTTCAAAATAGGTTTGTAGTTTACAAAATTCTGGTGTATTATGGCATTGTCTTCCATTTTGTGAATGCTGTCACATGGCTGCGGGATTCCGTTCTCCCAAAAGAGGGGTTGCATGCAGAACAAAGACCTGCTTTTTCGAATGATCCGTCTGTTAAAGCCCTTTAAGCGAAAGATCGCAGCTCTTTTCTTTCTTATTCTGGTCTCCTCGGCCATTCAACTGGCGTTCCCTTTCCTCAGCCGGGAGCTTATGGACCGGGGCCTGCTGAAGCAGGACATGGGCGTTGTGGTCACCTTCACCTCTTACACCCTCCTGCTGCTGATCATCGATCAGGGCATTGGCCTTGTGGAAACCCGCGCAATCTCCTATATCCATTCCAACTATTCCTTTACCCTGCTAAAAAAAGCAATTGCCCACTCCCTCCGGCTGAAAATGGACTTTTACAACCGGAAAAACGTTACGGAAATCGTCAATACGCTTTCGATGGACGCCGGCAATGTGGCGAACCTGTGCGACCGCTCCACCTTTTCCCTGCTCACGCAAGCGCTGCGGGTGATTGGCGGCTGCATCGGCCTGTTCGCGATCGAATGGCGGCTGGCGCTTGCGGTCTTGCTGTTTGCTCCGTTCCGGCTGGCGGTTAGCCGCAGCCTGTCCCAAAAGAGAACCGCATTGTTTGAAGAATGGCTGGAATGCAACCGTCTTTATGCGGCCTGGTATGGCGAAACCTTAAGCGGAATAAAAGAGGTAAAGCTGTGGCGGCTGTATGCCGGCAAAATGCTCCAGTTTACGGGGATGCAGCGCCGGATTATCCGGCTCAACCTCAAGCTCGCCATGTCGGACAAGCTGAACAGCGCGTCGGAGTCTTTTTTGTTCCAGCTTATTACCAATCTCCTTTACATCCTGGGTGCAAGCTTTGTCTTTCGAAGCAGCCTGACGCTGGGCGGATTGTTTGCTTTCTTGACGTACAGCATGTACGTAATGGGACCGCTGTCGGCTTTCTTGAACATCCGGTTCCGGTTTGCCAATATTTTCCCTTCGGCCCGGCGGTATTTCGAATTTCTCGATCTGGAGACGGAGGCTGAGGGGAGCTCTGTTTTGCCCGATGGCGGTGTCCGCCCCGGGGCGCCCTGCTTGCTTTCGTTCGACCGGGTCGGATTTTCCTACCCGGACGGCAGAGAAGTGCTTCGGGATGTGACGCTGCAGCTCCATCCGGGTGAAATTGTAGTCCTGACCGGGGACAACGGATCCGGCAAAAGCACGCTGCTTCAGCTGATGCTCCGGTTTTGCGTGCCGCAGGAAGGGGAAATCCGGTTGAACGGCGTCGATGTGCGGCGCATCAAGTTGACCCGGTACCGGGAGCTGGTTTCGGCGGTTTCGCAGGAGTCGTTTCTGTTTGACGGAACGGTCCGGGAAAACGTCGCTCCCGGCCGGGGAAGCGGGCCGGAAAGGCTGCATCAGGCTTTATTTGATAGCGCTTCCACATCATTCGTGCAAAAGCTTCCGCTGAAACTGGAAAGCCCGGTCGGACGAAACGGATCGGCTTTATCCGGCGGCCAAAAGCAAAAGCTGGCGGTTGCCCGGGCGCTCTGCAAAGAAGCATCCCTTCTGATCCTGGATGAAGCGACCTCCAACTACGACCATGCTTCGGAAGCCCATTTATATGAACGGCTGGTTGAGTACAAAAAAGCCGGAAAGACCATCGTTCTGGTTTCCCATCATCCCGGAGAAATCCCTCATGCCGACCGCTATATCCGCGTTCAGGACGGAATGGTCACGGAATACCGCCATGGCACGCTCCAGCAGGAGACGGAGGCTGTCCTGCGGACTTAAGAAGATTTGACTTAACAAACCTTATACCGCGGATAAGGCGCGTTAATCAAATACAGCCTGCGGGCGGGGTTAGCCGCCCGGGCAAACCAATTTAAACGGAGAGAGGGTTTCCAATGAGAAAACTGGGGAAAAAGCTTCACGCGACGGAAGAAACGATCGAAACGTACTGCAAAAGCTGCTCCTATTGCGGATGCGGCAACTGTACCAGCTCCTGCACCTCGTACGAATCGTACCTGAGCGGGCAGTCCGACTACGGCAGTGTGGAAAGCATCGCGTCGAGCAATCAGTCGAGCGGCAGCAGCGCCGCAGTCGGCGGGTATTAATCAGCGGGTTCGCCAGCCGGCCGTTTTTTTCGGGCCGGTTGGCGGCTTGCCGAAGGAGAGGCTGGAATGACAACGGAAGCCCCTTTTATCCATCTGTTTCGCACTGGCGGTGGCCATTATTGTTACGATGTGAACCGAAATGCGGTTTTAAAGCTCAACCGGGCGGTTTGGGATACGCTGGCCGGCAGGGCCGAGACCGGCCAGGACCCCGGCGCTGCCAAGCAGCTGGAGCGCCTTCGGGCGAACGGCTTTTTGTCCGCCAACCGGGCCAAAACCGTTATTCATGCCGCCGATGAGGTTCTGGAGCACAAGCTGGCGAGCAAGGTGCAGAAGCTGACGCTTCAAGTGACCCGGCAGTGCAATTTGCGCTGCGACTATTGCGGGTATTCGGGCGGTTATTACAACCGTACCCATGAGAACCGGCGCATGACGTTCGATACGGCGAAGCGCAGCCTCGATTTTTTGCTGGAGCATTCCCGGGGGAGCGACAAGGTCAGCATCGGCTTTTACGGCGGGGAGCCGCTTCTCGAATTGGAGCTGGTCCGGCAATGCCTTCGGTACATAGAAGAAAGAGGGAAAGGCAAAGACATCCATTACACCCTAACTACGAACGGGACCCTGCTTACGCCGGAGACGGTCCGCTTTTTTGAACGCTATAACCTGCACCTGATGATCAGCCTGGACGGTCCCCGGGAGATTCATGACCGCAACCGGACCTTTTGTGACCATACCGGGTCCTTTGACCGCATTATGGAGAATTTGACCATGATCAGCCGGCAGTTCCCCGTCTATTTCAAGCAGAACATCATGCTGAATTCCGTGGTCGACCCGGAGAACGATATCGCTTGCACGGAACGGTTTTTTCGCGAATTTGAGACGGTCAAGGAAATGCGGACGCTTCTCTCCCTGGTAGCGGACAACTATTCCCGAAGCGGCCGGCCCGCGAACGAGGCGTTTGGATACGAAACGGAGTCCGACTTTTTCAAGACGCTGTTGCGGAAGCTGGGAAAAAGCAAAGCGCCGGAAGGGACGCTGCTGGCGGAGAGAAGATTCGAGGAGCTCCGCACCTTTTATTCCCTGATGACGCCCACGGACAAAATCCCGGAGGCCATTCACCATGGCGGTCCCTGCATTCCGGGGGCGCAGCGCCTTTTTGTCGACGTGGACGGGAACTTTTATCCGTGCGAGCGGGTAAGCGAAGCTTCCGACATGATGAAGATCGGAAACCTCGACCATGGATTTGATTATGCGAGAATCCGGGAGCTTTTGAACGTCGGTACCTTGACCGAAGAGCAGTGCAAGGATTGCTGGGCGTTTCGGTACTGCTACCTGTGCGCGGCTTTTGCCGACAACCTGACGGAGCTTTCGGCCGAAAAGAAGCTGGAGCATTGCCGACAGGTTCGAATGAGCACGGAAAGCAAGCTAAAGGACATCTGCGTGCTGAAGGAAATGGGCATGGACTTTCAAACGTTGCGCTAAAAGGAAGTGGCGAATATGAAGCTGCAAGCGGTGCTTTACCCCTACACGGTGCAGGCCGCGCCGCTGGCAAGGCACAGCGGTCTGCTGGAAGGCATGGAGCTCAAAGGCCTGGTTTCACCAGAGGGATGGGGACTGGCGGGAAAAGACGCCTCCTGCGCCGACGGCGGTCCGGCTTTGGACATGCCTGTCCATTCCCGGTTCGAGGAAGTAGAGGAACAGTACGATACCGTTTTTTTTATCGACTCAAGTCCTCTGTTGGATTTGGAAAATGCGCTTGTGCCGCTTATGATCCAGATGGCGGATGCAGGCAAGCACATCCTTAGCGTTTATGCGCTTCCCGCCGGGCTGGAGGAGCAGGTCCGCGAGGCTTGCGCGCGGAATGGGGTCCGGTATCGGACTTTTTTGCGGAAGTGGCCGTATGAGCAGGCGGCTCCCTTAGCCGGAAAAGGGCTGCTCAAGCTGGAAACGCCTGTTGTGTTCGTTCAGGGCTTGTCGGGACGGTGCAACAAGTTCGAGATTCAATTGAGCTTGCGGGAATCGTTTCTGAAAGAAGGCTACAAGGTTAGCCAGATTGGTTCCAGAAGCTACTGCGAGTGCCTGGGCTTTCACTCGCTGCCGAAATTTCTTTTTGAAGGCGGCGCAACCGAGGAGGAGAAGATCCTCCGCTTCAACCGCTTCCTGCGGGAGCTGGAGAAGGAGGAGAAGCCCGATGTGATGATCGTGGGCATTCCCGGCGGAATCGCCATGCTGAACCAGACCATGACCAATCATTTCGGCATTCTGGCGTATGAAATTTCGCAAGCCGTGCGGCCCGATGCAGCGGTTATCGCAACCTTTTACGAGCCTTATACTGCGGAATATTTCGAACGGATCGGCAGCTTGCTCAAATACCGGTTTGGCTATGAAGCGGACTGCGTGGTCATGGCGAACACCCGTCTGGATTGGGACGTGACCAATCTTACGCAAAAAGAAGAGCACCTCACCCTAACCTCCGGCTTCATCGACGAGCATCTTCCCGCCTTCCGCGAGATGGGCGTTTCCGTGTTCAACATTTTGAACGCACAAGACGCGGCGGCGTTAAGCGACCGGCTGCTTGACGGGCTGAGGGAGTACGCGGAAGTAGAGCTGATCTGACGGGTGAACCGAAAAGGGGAGATGGGCATGGATATCGGAACCGGTATAACGGTAAGGGACAGGCTGGCGGAGCTGCTGTGGAAACGGTTTGGCCTTGATCCGGGCGGCTGGAACGGCGAACGTGCGGAGGCGGCTTTTATCGGGCCGGTTCATCGCTTTGCCGCCAGGGACCTGCTTTATCTCCATAGGGATGCGGAGACCGAATTCGGCATTGGTTTCCCGGAGGAGGCCGTGTCGGAAGACTGCTTCCGCAGCTTTAACCGGCTGGCGGCGGCAATTGAAACGTTAATCGGGGACGGGGTGTTCTCCCGGCATGGGAGCTAAGCATGTCGTTATCGTCGACGACGGAGTGAACGAAGGGTATTACGAGACAGGAGCGCTTCTTCATAATTTGACGATTGATCCGGCGCTGGGCTTCATTAGCCGAAGCGGATACGACCCCTACCAGCCTTCGCATGGAACCAATTGTGCCGGCATCATCAAAAAGTACGCGCCGGATGCCGTGCTGTCCAGCTTGAAGATCATTTCGGACGGAGGGCATACGGCCCGTAAGGAGCAACTGCTGGCGGCGCTGGACTGGTGCTTGTCCGTTCGGTCCGATATCGTGAATTTAAGCTTGGGCACCCTTCATTACGGCGATTTTCCCGCCATCACGGAGGCAGCGGAGAAGCTTGCCGCCACAGGAACCATTATCGTGGCCGCCGCGCACAACGAAACCATTGTGACGTGTCCGGCTTCTTTGAACTGCGTGATCGGGGTCCGATGCGGGCCGGAGGGGGTTCCGGCCGATCCGGACTCATACTTCTATCATCCGTCGCCGTTCGACGGAATTGACATGACGGCCCCGGGCGAGCACCGCCTCACCAATTTCATGGGAGAGGAGCGGCCGACCTCCGCCAGCAGCAGCTACGCGGCCCCTTATGCCGCCGCGCTGGTGTGCCGCCTGCCCGGCGGGCCTGCCGTGCTCTCCCTGGACCAGGTGCGGAAGCATTTGGCGGCGGGCGCAGCTAACGTACCCGGGCGTCCGCAGGCATGCCGGCAGCCGCTCGCGGTTCCGCTGCTTGTTTTCCGCGAGCGGGATACAGGCGGCGCCTCCCAGGCCATGCGATTGTGGTCGCTTTTTCGCGAAGAGGGCTATTACGCGCTGGCGGTCCGCTGTCGCAATGAGGCGTACGACCCCTGCAGCGGAATCATCCCTTGTGCGAACGAACAGGAACTGGTTGACGGAGTGCAGGATGCCGAAAGCAGCTTCAAACCGGATGTGCTCCTGGTTTGCTTGGCCGACAGCCCGGAAGGGGAGCGCACGCTGGAACGGCTGGAAACCAAGTACGGAGTGGATGCCGCGATAACGGTCACAGCCCCGAACCGGATAGAGGTACGGGTGAAGGGTGGACCGGCGAATGAATCGGAGACCTTAACGGCGGAATCCGTTCCCGATCTGTATCATTGGCTCAAGCCGCGGCTGGAGCGCGGCGGCTGAACCATTCCAGACGGAGGAGGCATGCGGAGCCGCCCTTCCAAAAAAGAACCCCGAAGGAAACGCGGCCGATCAAAAAGGCTGCGGTTTCCTTCGGGGTGTTTCCGGTTTATTTTCCGCCGAGAGCGGCGTAGGCGTCCAGCATCGTTTGAATGGCTGCTTTTTCCTTGTCGCTTATGGTCCGGTCCTTGTAGTATTGATCCCCGTTGGAGCGCAAAACGGCTTTTTTGGAGCCGGCGATGGCTTGGAGCATTTTCAGCTCGTAATCGTAAACGGCGGTATCGTACCATTCCCATACGCCGCCCAGCCCATTGTCGCGCTGAACATCCAGCAGCTCCGGGGTGATCGAAAAGGTTTCCCCGTCCACTTTGAGCAGGTAATCGTTTATAAAAAGCCAGTCATCGCCCGCATACTGAATTTTAAGGCGCATCCAGGGCTCCGCGCCCTCCTCTTTGCCGACGTAAGCATAGATTTCGTTGGTGTCTACGTATTCCGTTGTCGTCTTGGCATAGTACCAATCGATGTCCTTAACCTCGTCGCTTTTCTTTCGGGTATTGGCCAAAGAGGCCTGAAGCTTTTTCTCTTTTTCGGCTTTCGCTTGCTTGGCAGCCTCCGCTTTTGCAGCGGCGGCTTCTTTTTCCGTTTTTTCGATGGAGGCCAGCAATTTCTTGCCTTCGGCCGCCTCCGGCGCAGCGGGGTACTTGTCCAGCAGCGCGGCAAGCTTTTCTTTGGCCAAGGAAGCGTTTGTTTCGGCGTTTTCCTGCGCGTGCTTCAGCAGGTTGGCCGGTTCGTTTTTGGCTTCCTCCAGCTGCTTGGTGAGCGCGGCCACCTTTTCCTTCAGCTCGCGGTTCTCCCTTTCCAGCGCGATCACGGCTTCGTTCGGCGTAGGGCTTGCCTCTGTCGCGGCAGGGCCCGCGTCGGCGCTGCTGTTGCTGCAGGCAGCTATAAATAATAATAATCCGGTTAAAATACCAAGCAACGGCTTCTTCAAAGCGGCAATTCCCCCCATCAGGTTCTCACTTCAATAGAAGCAGTTGTTGTCATAATTTGTCTGTGACTTTTGGCATAGGCAGCGCTTTTTCCGACGGTACGAAGGTCTTTGCAATTTGGCCGCCGGAAGGGTATAATAAAAACCAATTGCAAATGCTTTGAACCG
This sequence comes from Gorillibacterium sp. sgz306347, assembly GCF_059735245.1. Taxonomy (NCBI): domain Bacteria; kingdom Bacillati; phylum Bacillota; class Bacilli; order Caryophanales; family Paenibacillaceae; genus Gorillibacterium; species Gorillibacterium sp. sgz306347. Next base: position 240,706 of record NZ_JCAPET010000002.1, on the reverse strand, counting down.
GAGGAGCCTGCCAACAGCGGGCTCTTTTTGTGTTTTTTCCGGAATACAAACAGGAGGCGAAGGGACGTTGCAGAGAGAGAAAATCATGGTTTGCGTGTATTACGGCCCGCATGGAGAACGGCTGATTCATCGCGGGATCCAGTTGGCTTCCATGCAGGAAGCGCTGCTTGTCGTCCTGACGGTCGACCCGTCCGACGCCGACGATTACAGCTTGAGCAAAGACCGCTACCGCTCCGCATGGAAAAGAATGGCCGAACAGGCTTCGGCGGAATTTGTCATTGAAAAATGCCGGGGGCGGCGGACGGCGGACACGATCGTGGACGTGGCGGAGGAGCGCGGGGTAACCCAACTGGTCATTGGGCAATCCGGCCAAACCCGGTGGGAGGAAATCACCAAGGGCAACTTTGTCAATGAGCTGATCAACCGCATGGGCATGATCGACCTGCACATCGTCGCCGTGCAGCGAATGGCCGAGGAACTGGAGGAAACGCATGAAAACGGCGTGACGGCATACCTGGTCGAAACGGAAGGAAGCCTGGAGCTTCGCGACCAGGCGGAGGGGGAACGGTCCGTTCCCGGCGTCTTTTTCCGGGAGCTGCATACCGATTTCAATAACGGGTTGTTCAAGCTGGAAACGGCGGAGGGGGCCCGCTACCTGGAAATCCAGGAGGGGATTTTGGCCGAGCCGCTGCCGCCTGGTGAAAGCAGGGAAAGCTAATGACGGAAAGAGGCGTCTGCCGCTGAAAGCGGACGTCCGGTCTTCGCGAGGAGGGAGAAGGAATTGTCGCTGCTGCATGCTGCCGTATTGCTGCCTTTTGTGATGGCAATTCTGGCGCCTTTGGGGTACAAAGGATTTTCGCGTTTGCATACCGGCTGGCTGGTACTGCCGGCTCCGCTTGTTTTGTTTGGTTTTTTTCTGACCCGGCTTCCGGCTATTCAGGGAGGAGAGGCCTTCACGGGCTCGGTGCCCTGGATACCGTCTCTTGGAATCGACTGGACCGTGCACCTGGACGGACTGAGCCTGCTGTTTGCGCTTTTGATCAGCGGCGTCGGGGCGCTGGTGGTGCTGTATTCGATTTTTTACATGAGCCGCCGCAAGGAAGCGGTTCATCAGTTTTATGTGTATCTGCTGCTTTTTATGGGGGCCATGCTGGGCGTGGTGCTTTCGGATAATTTGATGGTGCTGTACGGCTTCTGGGAGCTGACCAGCATCTCGTCGTTCCTGCTGATCGCTTTCTGGAACCGGCGGGAGCGGTCCCGCTACGGGGCATTGAAATCGATGCTGATCACGGTGTTCGGCGGACTCGCCATGTTCGGAGGCTTCCTGCTTCTCTATGTCATGACGGGAAGCTTCAGCATTCGGGAGATCATCGGGCAGGCGGAGCAAATCGTATCGCACGCCTTGTTCCTGCCCGCCATGCTGCTCATCCTGCTCGGCGCCTTCACCAAGTCGGCGCAGTTTCCGTTTCACATCTGGCTGCCCGACGCGATGGAAGCGCCCACCCCGGTGAGCGCCTACCTGCACTCCGCAACCATGGTCAAGGCCGGGCTGTATCTCGTCGCCCGCCTCAGCCCCGTTTTTGCCGGGCAAGCGGAGTGGTTCTGGCTTGTTTCGCTGACCGGCCTCATCACGCTGATGTACGGCTCGTACAAGGCGATCAAGCAAACCGATCTCAAGGCGATGCTCGCCTATTCGACAATCAGCCAGCTCGGGCTGATCATGACACTGCTTGGCCTGGGCTCGGCGGCGGCTTTTTTACCGGGCGGGGAAGAGGCGGCGTTTTATGCCGGGGCCACCACGGCGGCCGTTTTTCATCTGATCAATCACGCCATCTTTAAAGGTGCGCTGTTTATGGCCGTCGGCATCATCGACCATGAGACCCATACGCGCGACATCCGCCGGCTGGGCGGGCTGATGACGCTGATGCCGGTTACGTTTACGATTGCGCTGATCGGCACCTTTTCAATGGCCGGCCTGCCGCCGTTTAACGGATTTCTCAGCAAGGAAATGTTCTTTACGGCGGTGCTGAACATCACCCGGTTTGATTTTGCCGGAGCGGACCCCTGGCGGGTCTTGTTCCCGGTTATCGCCTGGACGGCCAGCGTGCTGACGTTCGTTTACAGCATGATTTTGCTGTTCCAAACCTTCGGCGGCCGGCTCCAGGAAGAAAAGCTGGACAAAAAGCCGCACGAAGCGCCGTTCGGTCTCCTGTTGCCTCCGCTCGTGCTGGCAACGCTTGCGGTTGTCTTCGGCTTTTTCCCGAATCTGCTGTCCGCATCCCTGATCGAACCGGCGGCGGCGGCGATCCATCCGGCGCTTGCCGCCTCCGGCGCCCTTCATCACGTCCACATCGCCTTTTGGCACGGCTGGACGCCGGAGGTGTTCATGACGCTAGGCGTCGTGCTGCTTGGCGTTTTAGGGTACCGGCTTTATGCGCGGCTTCGGCGGGCCGACCGGACCCGGCGGGAGCTTTTCTCGCTGAACCGCCTGTATGACGGGTCTCTCCGCGCCGGAGAAAAAGCGTCCGCCCGCCTCACCGGCGGCTACATGACCGGTTCGGCCCGCGACTATCTCGCGTACATCTTTATTTTCCTCATCGCTACGCTCGGCTTCGCCCTGTTCCGGTCGGACGGCATCCGGTTCGGAGGCGGTGGATACGCGCCGGTATCGGGTTTTGAGGTCATCCTTGTGACGGTCATGGCGCTTTTGGCCTGTGCGGTTCCGTTCGCTCGTTCCCGGGTTGTGGCGATTCTGTTTACGGGCGGCGTCGGCTATCTGGTCACGCTTCTGTTTCTCTTGTTCCGCGCCCCCGATCTTGCGCTTACGCAAATGATTGTGGAGACGGTGTCGGCCGTGCTGTTCCTGCTCTGCTTCCGCCATATGCCCAAGCTGAAAAAGGAGACGGGGCCGCCGCGCTTCAAGCTCGCCAACCTGCTTATCTCCATCGGAGTGGGGGCCATTGTGACCCTGATTGCACTCGGGGCAAGCGGGAGCAGCCCGTTTCCGCCGATCGCGGACTATTTCCTAAAGGAGAGCTATCACCTGGCGGGCGGCAAAAACGTGGTGAACGTCATCCTCGTTGATTTCCGCGGCTTCGATACGCTGTTTGAGATCATGGTGCTCGGCATTGCTTCCTTTGCGATCTTCGGCATGATCCGGCTGTCGCTGGATGCGGAGGATCCGCTCGCTTCCCGGCGGTCCGCCTCCGGCAGCCTGCCTCCGGCCGGGATTGCTTTATCCGCTTCGGACAAGAAGCGGCAGGCGCCCAAAAGCAACGATGTCATCCTGCGGACGGTAGCCAAGGCTGCGGTCGTCATCATTCTGACCTTTTCCCTTTATCTTTTCTTTGCCGGCCACAACGAGCCGGGCGGAGGATTCATTGGCGCGCTGATGGCCGCCGCCGCGCTCATCCTGCTGTCCGTTGCCTTCGGCCTGGATACGATCCGCCGGGTGCTGCCCGTCAATTACCGGGTGCTGACCGCGGTCGGGCTGTCGATCGCGCTCCTGACCGCTATGGGGTCGTTTGTGTTTGACGCGCCTTTTCTCAGCCATGCCTTCGGCCATTACCACCTGCCGCTGCTTGGAGACACGGAGCTGGCGACGGCGGTTCTGTTCGACCTCGGCGTCTACTTGTCGGTCATCGGGGTCACCATGACCGTTATCTTCACGATCGGGAGGGATACCTGATGGAGCTGTTGATGTCGCTGGGCATCGGCATTTTGTTTGCGGTCGGGGTTTACCTGATTTTGTCCAAAAGCCTGCTCCGGGTTATCCTCGGCACTTCGCTTTTGACGCACGGGGTTCATCTTTTGCTTATGACGATGGCGGGACTGAAGACCGGTGCCGCGCCTTTGCTGGGCGAAAGCGGAGGACCTTACGTGGACCCGCTGCCGCAGGCGCTGATTTTGACCTCCATTGTCATCAGCTTTGGCGTAACCGCCTTTTTCTTTGTGCTGGCTTACCGGGCGTACCGGAAGCTGGGCACGGACGACATGGGGAACCTCAAGGAGGAAGCGGAATGAACAATTTGCTGGTGCTTCCCGTTCTGATTCCCATGTGTACGGCTGTCGTGCTGTTCTTTCTGAAGGATAAAATCGTTTTGCAGCGCTGGATCAGCGCGGCGGGTTCGGCGGCGGGCATTGCGTCGGCCGTCTGGATCCTCTGCCGGGTCGGCCGGGACGGCATCCTCACCCTGCGGATGGGCGGCTGGGCCCCGCCTTACGGCATTGTACTGGTCGCAGACCCGCTGGCCGCTCTGCTGGTGCTGGCCGCCGCCGTTGTCGGGGGAGCCGTTTTGCTTTTTGCTTTCGGCAGTATTGGCGAAGATCGGGAACGGTTTTACTTTTATCCGTTTTTTCAATTTCTGCTGGTTGGCGTGAGCGGCTCGTTCCTGACCGGAGATATATTCAACCTGTTCGTGTTTTTTGAAGTCATGCTTATTTCCTCCTACGCGCTTATTGTCCTGGGCGGCACCCGCCGGCAGCTCCGGGAAACGCTGACCTACATTTTGATCAACATCGTGTCATCTACCCTGTTTGTGGCGGCGGTCGCTTACCTGTATGCGGCGGTCGGAACCTTGAACATGGCGCATTTGTCGGAGCGGGTGGCGGAAGCCGGCCAGGGCGGCATTCTGACGGTGATCGCGCTGCTGTTCCTGATTGTTTTTGCGCTCAAGGCCGGGCTGTTTCTGTTCTTCTGGCTTCCGGGCCCTTATGCGGCACCTCCGCCGGCGGTCCGGGCCTTGTTCGCCGCGCTGCTTACCAAGGTAGGGGTATACGCCATCATCCGCATGTTTACGCTCATTTTCTACCACGACCCGGGGATCACGCACACCTGGATCGCCTGGATGGCTGGCGCGACGATGCTCCTGGGCGGCCTCGGGGCTGTCGCCTATCGCGACATTCCGCGTATTCTGAATTATAACGTAGTGATCAGCGTCGGGTTTATTGCGTTTGGCCTGGCGGTCGGGAGCCGGGAGTCGCTGGACGGCGCCGTCTTTTATTTGCTGCACGATATGGTGGCCAAAGCGCTGCTTTTCGTCCTTGGCGGGATGATCATCCGGGCGGCGGGCACGGAGCGGCTGGACGAAACGGGCGGCCTGCTCCGGCGGTATCCGCTGCTCGGCTGGATGTTTTTTGTGCTCGCCATGGCGCTGGTCGGCGTGCCGCCGCTGAGCGGATTCGCCGGAAAAGTGCTGCTTGTGCGGGGAGGCTTTGAAGAAGGCCGCCTGCTCCTGCCGCTGCTCGGGATCGCTTCGAGCTTTCTCGTGCTGTATTCCCTGATCAAAATCTTCCGCATGGCGTTCTGGGGGGAAGAGAAGGCGGGGCAAACGCTGGAGCGTCCGCTGCCGAAAAGCGCTTTGGCTTCGGCCGTCCTGCTGCTCGTTCTGGTGATCGGCATCGGACTCGGCTCCGAACCGGTGAACGCCTGGGCCTCGAAAGCCGGCGAGGTTTTGGCGAATCCCGCCTTATACATTGAAGCCGTGATGAAGGAGTAGATCGAATATGGCCACGCAACTGCTGTTAAATCTCCTGATCGCCTTTCTCTGGATGTTTTTGAACAACGACTGGTCCGGCTCGCGATTTACGGTCGGTTTTCTGCTGGGCATGCTGGTGCTTGTTCTCCTGCGCCGTTTTTGGCCGGGCGGCTTGTACCTGCGGCGGGTGTGGGCGGTCCTCAAGCTGCTGGCGTTGTTTTTGCGGGAGCTGTTTCATTCGAGCTTCGCCGTGATCGGCCATATTGTGCGGCCCAGGCTGGCGGTCCGCCCCGGTATTTTCGCCTACGAGACCACGCTGAAATCTGATTGGGAGGTGACCCTGCTGGCCTGCCTGATCTGCCTCACCCCCGGGACGCTGACGCTCGAGGTGTCCCGCGAAGGGCAAACGCTGTACATTCACGCGATAAACATGGGGGAAGCGGGAGCGCTCGCCAAGCAAATCCGGAACTCCTTCGAAAAAGCGATTCTGGAGGTGACGCGCGCATGATTTCCACTTTGCTTTACGCCGCGCTGACGCTTCTTTCGGTTGCCGTGCTCGGTTGCGCCTACCGGCTGCTGAAGGGCCCGTCCCGGGCCGACCGGGTTCTGGCACTGGATACCATCGGCATCAATTTGCTGGCGATGACCGGCGTCCTCTGCCTGCTGCTGCGGACGCAGGCTTTTGTCGAAGTGATGCTATTGATCGGCATCCTGACCTTTATCGGAACAACGGCGTTCGCCCGGTACATGGAAAGGGGGGTTGTCTTTGAACGCGGAAACGGCGAAGCAGACCGTTGAGCTGCTGCTCGTGCTGCTGGTTGTGTTCGGCGCCGGATTAAGCGCGTTGAGCGCCTTGGGGCTGATCCGGTTCCCGGACGTCTACCTGCGCTCGCACGCCGCCGCCAAAAGCGCCACGCTTGGCGTGCTGTTTGTGCTGACGGGCGTGTTTTTCTACTTCTGGGTCTTCATGGGCCATGTCAGCATCAAGGTTTTGCTCGGTATTTTCTTTGTCTTCCTGACCTCTCCCGTCGCCGGGCATCTGACCGGCCGGGCCGCTTACCGCTCCGGCGTTCCGTTATGGCCGGGCAGCGTGCAGGACGATTTGAAGGACGCACTGGAAAAAGAACGGCGGGCGCTTTCGGAGGAAGAAGAGGAGGAAGCCGCGGCGCGGCCGGTAAAAGCGGAGCCGAAGCGGCTGCCGGAAACCGATCCGGGAAAGCCTTGAGAGCCCGTGGAGCCGGTGCCTGTGCCGGTTCGGCCCGGCTCCGGACCGGGTTGACGAACCGGGTAAGCATGTGCCAGAATCAACGTTACATGCAAGCGGAGCCGCGAAATTCGGCTGACAACAGGGGGGATATGCGTGACGACATTCGGTTTTGTCCGGCACGGGGTAACGGATTGGAACATCGAACGGAGGGCGCAGGGGCAGACGGATGTCCCGCTTAACGAAGAGGGGCTGCGCCAGGCGAAGCGGATCGCCGCCCGGATGGCGAACGAGGAATGGGATTTCATCTATTCCAGCGACCTGTCCCGCGCCCGGGTGACGGCGGAGCATATCGCGGCGGCGCTTGGCCTGGAGCTGCGGCTCGACCCGCGGCTCCGCGAGAAAACGCACGGCCGCCTGGACGGAACGACCGTGGAGGAACGGATCGGGCGCTGGGGCGAGCGGTGGAGCGAGCTGGATCACGGCGAGGAGAGCGTTGAGTCCATTCTCGCCCGCAGCATGGCGTTCCTGCGCGAGAAGAGCGCCGAGCACCCGGACGGCAGGGTGCTGCTTGTTTCGCACGGGGCCTGGATCGCCCGGACGCTGGAGCATCTGCTGCACGTGGACGATCTGCCGAACCTCGGCAATACGTCCGTCTGCGTGATGCAGGAAGCCGAGGCGGGCTGGAACTGCCTGCTGATGGCCTGCACCAGACACCTGGAAGATGCGGAGCCGGTGGCTGCCGAATACCGCGAGCCGTAAAACCGGAGAGCGGAAAGGGAGATTCCCTTTTTGCAGCGAAGAAAAAGCTTATGATGAGGGGCCTCGTTTTCGCCGGCGCGGAAACGCAGGTCTTTTTGCTGTCTGTTGGAGGGGGGAGCTGGGCCGTGTGCCCAGGAAAGTTCTTTTTGCTTTCCGCAACCCCGCTTGTCTATAATGTAGACAGCAAACGGAACTTATGCTGGAGGTGTATTTCTTGTTCGGATTGATGCTGTTTTTTCACTTTGTCGGTCTCGCGGTTTGGCTCGGCTCCCTGCTGATGGTTACGGTGGTGCTGACGCTGACCCGGAAGCAGCCGGATACGGAAGGCTCGGCGCTGCTGGTCCGCCGGACGCTTCGGGCGTTCAACATGCTGACGCACCCGGGCGCGTTCATCGTTCTTCTGACCGGCGTGCTTATGGTACTGACGCGCGATTATAAAGGCGGCTTCTGGCTCGATTACATGCAGAACGTCGGCGGCGTCATCGTGCTCCTGTCCATCATCGTGCTTTCCATCCTGAGCAGCAAAATCGTCAACAAAAAAGCGCTGGCACAAGGCGCGGCCGTTGTTGAAAAAGACAAAATGGCGACGTTTGTGACGGTGGCCCTGATCACCATCGTGCTCGTGCTGTCGGTCATTCTGGTGGTCAGCTACCGTTAAAAGGAGGCGCAATCCTTGGAGGAAATCCGTCAACTGCAGCCGGAGGAAGCGGACGAATTTATCCGGCTGTCCGAATTCGCGTTTCAGTACGAAGTTGCCGAAGAAGACCGGCAGCGCCGAATTTCCGAAATCAAGCCGGAGGAGCTGTGGGGCGTTTTTGCCGGAGACCGGCTGGCGGCCAAGCTTCTCCTGCTGCCCCTGTCGGTCTGGATCGGAGGACGCGCCTTTGCCATGGGCGGCATCGCATCGGTGTCCACCTGGCCCGAATACCGCCGCAGCGGGTATGTCGGCCGGCTGCTCAAGCACTGCTTCGGCGTAATGCGAGAGCAGGGGCAAACCCTCTCGATGCTTCATCCGTTTTCGTTTCCCTTTTACCGGAAATTCGGTTATGAGGCTTGCACGGACCGCAAGCATTACGAGCTGACGGTGCAGCAGTTCGCGCGCCTTCCCGAAGCGGGCGGACGGGTGGAGCGGACGGCCGACAGCGGGCTGCTGAACCGGATCTATGAGCCCTTTGCGCAGAGCCGCAATGCGATGCTGAGCCGGGACGCGGAGTGGTGGGAGCGGGTTTTCAAGTCCTACAAAGGCGTAAACGCCGTTTGGTATAACGAGGCGGACGAGCCGCGCGGGTATGTGCGCTATCAGGTGCGGGACAAACACCTGAAGGTGTACGAGCTTGTTGCGCTCGACGAGCGGGCGCGGCGCGGGCTGTGGAACTTCCTCGCCAATCACGACTCCATGTTCGAAAAGGCGACGCTGACGGTGCCGGCGGACGATCCGCTGCCGTTTTTGCTGCCCGATCCCGAGTTTCAGCAGAAAATTCAGACGTACTTTATGGCCCGCATCATCGACGTTCCCGCTTTTCTGGAGCGCTACCCGTTCCGTGCGGATGCCGGCCCGGCCGAGCTTGTGCTTCATGTGGAAGACATGCACGCCGACTGGAACCGCGGCAGCTTTCGGGTGGCGGTTGACGAAGCGGGCGCGGCGCGGGTGGAGGCGCTCGCCAGCTCGCCGCTCCGCGATCATCACCGGGAAGGGGCGGAGCCGATTCCCGAAGGGCTGTCCTGCGACATTCAGACGCTGACCGCTTTGCTGCTCGGCTATGTGAAGCCCTTGGCGATGCTGCAGGCGGGACGGCTGCAGGGAAGTCCGGAGGAAGCCGGGCGGATGGAGCGGCTGCTTCCGCGGCAGCTGCCTTATTTGGCCGACTTTTTCTAACGAGATCCGTTTTCCGCATCGGGAAAAAGGTCAATTTTCGGCAGCGGAGAATATACTAAAGAGGGGCCCGTGTTCCGGTCTGCGGAATGCGGGTTTTTTGCCTCCAGACGTGTCACAGAAACGCCCCAATTGCGGTGAAACGCTGCGCATTTGCGCGGGTAAGAGAAAGTATCGCCCCAAATGTTGGGGGCGGGCAACATTTTTCACACCGGAAAGGAAGATGGCCATGAAAATAGAAGCCGGCCACGGACACGGCGATCACGCAGGTCACGGACACGGGAACGCTTCGTTGCTGCGGAACAAGCAGGCGACCCGCGTTCTGCTGCTTTCCCTGATCGGGATGATGGCGACGGCATGCGCGCAAGCAGTCGTATGGACCTTCTCGGGCAGCGTGGCCCTGCTCGCGGACACCGTGCATAATTTCGGCGACGCGCTGACCTCGATCCCGCTCTGGATCGCGTTCTGGCTGAGCCGCCGTCCGCCGTCCCGGCGCTTTCCCTACGGCATGGGGCGCAGCGAGGACCTGGCCGGTCTTTTCATCGTGGCGGTCATCCTGGCCAGCGCGTTTGTTGCGGGCTATCAGTCCGTGCTGCGCCTGCTGAATCCCGCGCCGCAGGAAAATCTCTGGATCACCGCGCTGGCGGCCGTGATCGGCTTTGCGGGCAACGAAACGGTCGCGGTGTACCGCATCCGGATGGGAAAAAAAATCGGCAGCGCGGCGCTCGTCGCCGACGGCCAGCATGCGCGAATCGACGGGATCACGTCCCTGGCCGTCCTGCTTGGGGTGGCCGGCGTCTGGCTCGGCTTTCCGCTGCTGGACCCGCTGGTGGGGATCGGGATTACGATCATGATCCTGTTCATCGCCAAGGATACGGCAAAGCTTGTGTTTACCCGGATGCTGGACGGCATCGAGCCGGAGACGATCGAACGGATCCGGGCGGCCGCTCTTCGGGTGCCGGACGTCCGTTCGGTCTCGGACGTGAAGGCCCGCTGGTGCGGGCATGAGATCAAAACGGAGCTCAGCATAACGGTCGACTCCGAGCTTTCCGTCGCGGACGGCCACCGGAAGGCGAAGGAAGTGATGCACGAGTTGCTTCACGAATTCGACCATCTCGGGGAAGCGCATGTGCATGTCGATCCCTTTGAGGAAACCGGGCCCGAGTATCATTCCCACCGGATGCTGGACCGGCTCGGCATCGGGCCGGAAAACCGCCGCTCCCGCCCGGGCGACATGGCGCTCTAGCGGGGCGTCCGACGCACCCCGTGAAGGCTCGGCGCTGCTTTGCCTGGCCGTCACCTGACAGTGGGCGAACGGAAAACAGGCCGCATTTTCCCCTGAATGCCTTGCCGGGATATCGGCCCTGAAAGCTCCCTTCGGGGAGTTTTTCTTTTGCAGCCCGGGTGTGTTATGATTTTGGCATCCCCATACTACCCAGAACAGGAGAGATGATCTTGAAACACATTGCCGATACGGTAACGCTACATAACGGAGTAAAGATGCCTCAGCTTGGCCTCGGCGTTTGGCAGGTCAACGACGGCGGCGAAGTAATCTTTTCGGTCAAAAAGGCGCTGGAGGTCGGCTACCGCAGCATCGACACGGCGGCGGCCTACCGCAACGAAGAAGGCGTCGGACAAGCGATCAAGGAAAGCGGCATTCCCCGGGAAGAGCTGTTCATCACCACCAAGGTATGGAACGCCGACCAGGGCTATGACTCGACCCTTCAGGCATTCGAAGACAGCCGCCAAAAGCTCGGGCTGGATTACATCGACCTTTATCTGATCCACTGGCCAGTTAAGGGCAAGTACAAAGACACCTGGCGCGCGCTGGAAAAGCTCTACAAGGATGGCGTGGTCAAAGCGATCGGGGTCAGCAACTTCCAAATTCACCATCTGGAAGACTTGATGCGGGACGCGGAAATCGTGCCGATGGTTAACCAGGTGGAGCTGCACCCGCTTCTGTCCCAAAAGCCGCTCCTCGATTTCTGCACGAAGTATAAAATTCTGGTCGAAGCGTGGAGCCCCCTGATGCAGGGCAAACAAATGGACAATCCGGTGCTGGTCGAGCTCGCCGAAAAATACGGCAAAACCCCGGCCCAAATCATCCTGCGCTGGGATCTGCAAAACGGCGTGATCATCATTCCGAAATCCGTTCACGAAAACCGCATCCGCGAGAACGCCGGCCTGTTCGACTTTGAGCTGAGCGCGGAAGACATGGCCCGGATCGATGCGATGAACGAGGACCGGCGCTTCGGAGCCGACCCCGACAACTTCAACTTCTGATTTCATTCTTCCAAAAAGGACAGGACGTGAGCCCGTTGTAAGTTCTTCTGCCTCCTCAAAAAAAGAATACGCGCCGAGCCTTGCGGCTCGGCATCCGGGAAAGGTAGAAGATCATGAAATCGGCTGCATTTCGTTTCCTGTGGATGGGACAGTCGCTTGCCAACGGTGGAGATGTGCTCTATATCGTCGGCATGATGGCTGTCCTTCATTCGTTGACGGGCTCGGCTTTGGCGATGGCTCTGTTTCCTTTTGTCAGCACGGTGTCCCGGTTTGCCAGCGGCATGCTGGCGCCTTTGCTGATCGACCGCCACAGCCTGAAGACCCTGCTTGTTTCCTCCCAGCTGGGCAAGACGGTCCTGCTGGCCGTTTTGATCGCGTATAACCAGTTCGCCCTTTCGGAAGAAACCGCCGTCTGGATGTTCGTGCTGGTATTTGCGGTTTCGTTTCTGGACGGCTGGGCGACGCCGGCGCGGAATGCCATGGTGCCCCGGCTGATTCCGCCGGAGGACCTGGTGCGGGCAAACAGCTTTCTTGCCATGCTCGACCAGGTGCTTCAGTTCAGCGGCTGGGCGTTCGGCGGCCTGCTGGTCGCTTTTATGGGCGGAGCCAAGCTGGTTTGGCTCACCTTCGCTTTGTTTGTCCTGTCCACCTGGTGCATGCTTCTCCTCCGGGATGAGCGGGTGACGGACAAACCGGAAGCACCTGACGGAGGACCGCTTTCGCCGGGAAAATCGATCCGGGAAGGCTGGGCGCTGATCTGGCGCACGCCGCGGCTGCGATCGGTACACATCGTTTTCTTTCTGGAAAACCTGGCAAACGGGGTATGGATCTCCGCCAATCTGCTTATTTTTACCGAGGTTGTGCTGCAGCGGCCGGCCTATTGGTGGGGCTTTCTGAATGCGGGCTTTTTCCTCGGGCTGGTGCTTGGCGGCATGCTGACCTTCCGTTTTTCCGATGCGGTCGACCGGCGGCTTGTCCCTGCTGTCGTGGGGGCGGGCTTTGCCGTCGCGGGCTTTACCCTCTGGTTCGGCGTTTTGTCGTCGGGCTGGCTGGCTTTGGCCATTCTTGTGGTCTATGGCATCGCGGATCAAGTGAAAGTCATTTCCCTTCAGACGATTCTACAGCGGAGCGCGCCGCCGGCCCTTTTGCCGAAAGTGCTATCCGCCCAAAACGCCATGGTCTCGCTGGTGTTCGGCGTCGCATCCCTGCTGTTCGGCTATTTGACGGACCGCTTTCATATTCGGGTGTCTTTTCTGGCGGCGGCAGCGATTCTGTTTGTTTCGGCCGTTTATTTGGCTGCCGGCAGACGCTGGTTGAAGGAAGAGCAAACAGGCACGCCTATGAATAGAGAAGAAAACGGCGGAACGGCTGCGGTTTGAACGAATCGCGGCCATGTGCAAAAAAACACTTGATTTGTCGAATGAGAATTGTATAATAAGGAAACATAAGGAATTGAAACCGACGGAAGCACCGTTACCCTGTTAAGGGGGAACGTGTGCTTTTTTTGTCGGATTTTAGGCGGGAGGTGTGTAAAATCGCATGCAGGCTGCCACGGGAACTGTGATATGATGAGCGAGTCAGTTCCTGAATTTAACAAGAATGGGGGATCGCGATGTGGCGAAAACGGCTCCGCCTGGCCTTGGCGCTGGTGCGGAGGAACACGGTCGCCGCGCTGGCTTGATTCAGGGCTGCGCCAGATAAACCGAGGGGACGGGAAATCGGATGACAAGGATGAGAAAGAAGCCGCTGCTGGTTGCGGCGGCTCTTGCTTGTGCCGCGCTGACGGTCGGCACGGCGGTATATGCGGGTGTGGGGCAAGGCGGCGGGGGGGCGGGGGTTGCTCCTTCCGCTTCTGCGGGACCAATGACGCTTGTCCAAACGGACGGTCTTACGGCGTCTTCGCCGGTGGCGGCCGCTGCGTTGACGGACATCGGCAAGCATTGGGCGAGAGGGCAGATCGAGCAGGCGGTCAAGAAAGGCTACGTCAGCGGATACGAGGACGGCACGTTCCGGCCGAACAAGGAAGTGACGCGGGCCGAGTTTACCGCGATGCTGATGCAGGCGCTGGGCGCGGAAATTCCGGACGGCGCGGCGGGCGGAAAGTGGTATGAGCCGTTTTTTGCGGCGGCGGGCAAGGCGGGCATCACGTCGATCGGCGAGTTTAACGGCAACGTCACAAAGCCGTTGACGCGGCAGGAGATGGCCCGTCTGGCGATGAAAGCCGCCGGCGAGAAGAGCACCGACGCGAAAAAGTGGATGTACCTGGCGACGTCGGCCGGCCTGATGAGCGGGTACGGCAAAGGCGAGCTGGGCGAGAACCGGACGACAACGCGGGCGGAGTCGATCGTGGTGATCGAGCGGGCGCTGGCGATCAAAGGCGGCGCCACTTTTAAGCCGGACAAGTACGCCGTGCAGGCGGCGGAGATTCTGTGGCACAAGACCAATACGTTGACGGTGATGCCGGAGATTTTTGGGCGGCCTTTTAACGATAGTGGATATGACGGCGGTTGGCGGACGAACCAGTTCGAACTGAAAACGCCCGATGGCAAGTATCATGCGGTCCTCGATCAAGTGATTGCGATTGACCTTGCCGATCCGCACGATCCGCATTTGAAAGAAGTTCCTCCGATCAGTGAACTCCGGTGGAACAATCGGGAATGGACGCTTGAAGATTCCGGCTCCGTTTTAAAGGGACTGCCGGTTTCGAAATACAAGGACAGCTACCTGGTGTTGTTCAAGTCCCGAGTGCTGAAGACAGATAAAACGAAGTATGTGGGCACTCCTTTCTTTGTGATTAGTGGTATTGATAATTCGGATGATGAAGCATTAAGGGCCGGTAACTTAAACACAACTGTTGCAGTATTCCGCAAAAAATTGGGGGATATGGATGCAATTCTGGTTCCTAAAAAGGGGTTTGAGTTTCGGTCGACTAACATTGAAGTGTATATGAGGGCGCCCAAAAATAACGCGCCTATTCAAACCCTTTACTGGGGAGGCGTGCCAATGTAAGTGGAAGGGAGACGGAGGAACCCTGTCATGAGTAAAAAAAGAAAATGGGTAGCTATAGGTGCTTCATCCCTTATTGTTTTGTTGGTTTTTGCTCAGCTCCTTGGCGTGTTTGGACTGGATTCTGCTTCCGCTGATGTACGCAAACAAACCATTCCATACGATAGAGTTGCTGTGGTTCAAGGGGGCATTTATAGCGCTGAGAGCAGCTTGCCCGTGGATATTAAACTTTCTGTTGAAGACGGGTATAAAATCACCGAAGCGTATCTTGAAGATGCAAACGGCAAAAAGATAAAAACCCTCGCGCTGACGGGTTCGGATAGAGAAAAAACCTGGAAAGGATCAATAGCAGGAAAAGCCATTCCCGTAGAGTCGATAGAAAATCCAAACCAGTCGTGGTATGCGTGGGATCGTTCGGGTGGGGCCGTTCAGTGGAGGGCACAAGCAAGCCGGGATGTTTGTACCCCTGCTCCAAACAAAACGTACAACACCCCAAATTGTCAACCAAGCAAAACGCCGGTCACTTACACCAGGAAAGGTTCCGTCAACATGCCGGACTTTCCCGGGGTCGTGGACAAAAACTTTGTGTATATGAATAAAATCTCCAATAGCTACAAAAACAAGAATGAAGACCTAACCCTACCGGCAGCTTACGTCGCCACTCCAAAAATTACCGATATTCAAGTGCGGCACGACTACGATGATTATGTGGAGTTCACCAGTAGCAACCCTGTTTTTGCTGGACTTCGAATGCAAATGAACTTACCGGAATCATCCATCCGTAACTTGAGGGTTACGAAAATGACAAGCAATACCACTTATGAGTTGGCTGCAGAAGTGGATTTCGACAGGGTGGGCCATTATCAGCCTTGGTCTGAGACCACAGGTGCAGGCATGATGATTTACTTTTTTTCATTCAAGTCCAATGTCTCATCCGTCACCTACGAATACCCAAAATCGGTCACCTATGTTGTCGAGAAAATACCGGATCAAACAACGTCACCCCCGACCACGTCCCCTTCAACTCCAGGACAAACACCATCACCCTCCAGCATTACAGGCGACTTTGACATCCTGCCGGGTGATTCGATCCAATACCGGGACGGTTTTACCTTGCAGCCGAAGAACATTCGGGAAACGGGCGGCTGTACGTACGTTTCTCACACTTTTCGCCTGGTGAACGGATCAACATGGACTTCTCCGCGACAGAGCAGTAAGACGCAGATACTCGGCTTCAGTTACCCGGATCATTATCCCTCACCGATCGGCATCGGTACAATAGAGGTGCAGATGAAGCTCTACGGCACCAACTGTTCGTCCGACTGGATCACCAAACCTCTCAACGTGGAGAGCCCGGGCAGCAACAAGCCGCCGTTTTTCAAGCTCGGCTGGTTCCGGGACGGGGACTTCAGCAGCACCGTTCCACTGACGCAAGTTGTGCAAGGAACAAAGGTTAGCATCCGGGTCATTGACGATCCGCAGGGCAATCCCGCTTCGCCGAGCGATCCCGACCACGATCCGGTTTCACTGACCGGGTGGGATTTCAACCGAAGCACCCGCTGGGTAGGCAGCCTGCCGGGCCAATACGGCTTTGATCCATTAGCGGACTATCTTCCGGGGATCGATACGACGGCCGTCGGCACGCACACCGTGTATGCGACGATGGCGGATCCTTTTGGCGCAAGCTATACAGCCGGCGCCCGGCTGGAGGTCATTCCGCCGAATCCGGTTCCGGTGCTGGAGTGCACGGAGCAGCTCAAAGAAAACCGGCCGGTGCCGGAAACCGCATTTTCCGCTCGGAAAAGCTACAGTCCCGTTGGCCGGGCGATCGATCACACCAAAGATGAATGGACAAACAAGCGAACCGCATATAGCAACGGAACGGACAAACCGGTCCCGGTCACGGTATCGCTTAACGTATGGGACAATGGGAGCCCGCCGCTGAAATCATTGGAGCCTGCGCAGTGTACTGTGTCGATTGCGCCGGACGAGCCTCCGGTGGCCAAGCTGGACGTTCCTCCGCTCAGTTTGCGTGGAATGACGGTAGACCTTGTCAACAAATCCTATAGTCCGGATGGGGATGCTTTGACATCTGCCGTGTACCGGTACAAGTATGATGCGAACAACAATGGCTTCGCGGACGATGCTTGGCAGCCGCTTGGCGGAAGTCTGGAGAAAACAAGCCTGACGCCAACGAAGGTCGGGAAGTATCTGTTCTTCGTAAAGGTGACGGAGGACTACGGCCGGAGCGACGATACCGACGATGAGGCGGAGAGCTTGCTGACGCTGGACGTGACCAACCTTGCGCCGGAGGTGTCGTTTGCGATTGCGGGCAAAAATGAGCAGCCGACGGCACCGGCACGCAAAACCTACAAAGCGTCCGATATCCTGGCCAACTGGAATCTGGTACAGACCAACTCGACGCTTCCGCCGCTTTTGAAGTCTTGGAGCGTAACGGGTGGTGAGCTTGTCGGGGGGCTTGGAAAGGGCTTTGAAAAAGAGTATGAGGGCTATCATACCGGGTACATTCCGTTTGTGGACTCCGGGTTTGGCCGAAACAGCATGAACCCCTACCGTGCCATAAAAAGCGTCGATGAAAGCAAACGGCAGCCCCTTCTTTTTTCCTTGCCGTATTACAATGACGGGCAGCTCTCCTACATTATTCAGAGCAACCCGTTGAAGTATCGGACCAGCAAGGAGCATCTCTATTTTGAGCATGCGCCGACTTATGCGCTTGGGAAGCATTTTTTCGCCCTGAACAAATCACGTATTCCGAGGGCTGAATTCAGGGCCTTTCCGATTGCCGGCTCTCCGGGCTACTACACGTTCAATTGGGTATGGCTTGATCCCAGCCCGTATGATTTTGTCCTGAGTCCCCGCGATCTGCCGCGTCAGACGACAAGGAAGTTCCGCACCGGGACATTCAAATCCTATCAGGACATCCAGCAGTACAACCTGGCCAACCTGGTTAGCGAAGGGAGTCCCGTTGCTCTGGAAAACCCGCAAGTAACTTCCTATGAAGTGGCGGACCGGACCATTTATCAGTTTGTGACATGGACGGCAAAGGGAGGAGCATATGCCCTCACTGGTGGCACACAAGACTTGGTGCTCACCGAAATTCGAACCTATGACGCAGATACCGGAGCGTTTATCGCCAGCTCGTTCGAACATTTTGACGAGCAGAGCGCGAAAAAGTTCGATGGTTATGTGCAAGGCGCGGAATTTATGACCAACCAAGCGGACGACATTGCCATTTACCAGCCGTACGCAAGGTCAACAGGCATCGTCGAGAAAAATGCTTACTTGACGGACTATTACCTGGAAATGAGAAGGTGGGATCGGAACGCAAGGCTTGTGAAGAAAGAAGTGTTCTATGAAGGGAGAACTACAACCCGGCCTTTTAATCCATCGCTTCCGGATGAGGATATTCTGGCAATAGAGCCTGTCAACGGGTGGTCGCAGATTTTTCACAAGGGTGTAAATGGGGACGTATACCGTTATATTTCCTATGGTTACTTTCATCCGTTCCTTAGAGAAACAACGTACGAGAACACCTACGTAGAAAAATTCAATGCCGATTTCAGTTTAGCTTGGAAAGTGAAGCTGTCCGGCGCTCAACCCTCTGTCCGGGGCTCGGGAGGGCAGCTGGTGCAACCCGGCTTCCAAACCCCTTCCCTCGAACACTGGGAGTCCATGATGATCAACCCGCTTAAAAACGAGCTGATGGTCCGCACCTTTACGCCTACCATGGGAATGTGGTATCAAACCTTTGATCAAACCATCAACATGACAACCGGCGCTGTACGTAACAGTGAAGTGCAATACACCGGTTCGAGCAAAGCGTTTTCGGTTGCAGCGGATGGCTCATACCTTCCGAGTCTGGTCGGTTCGGTGTCCCGGGATGGTCTCTTTACGAAGCCGGCCAACCAAGGCGCATCAGGCGAGACAAACGAAGTCGTCGCGGCGGACGGGACAAAAGCGGGGCAATGGCAGCCGGGCGGAGCGCTCCACCAGACCAACTTCACCTCTCTCCAAACCTCCAGTCAACAGATTGGAGAGTACATCGGTGACGGGATCGCGCTTTCGCAGCACAATTATGTATCGGCTGGAGGTGGGATGGGAGTTGTCGTCCAGTCTTACGTGCCGTGGCTCACGGTAGGGACGCCTAGCGACCGTTCCGAACAGTACAAGGCATTCCAGCTGGGACAGTTTATTTCTCCGGCCAGCGAAAGCGATACGGAGTTCAGCTTCAACTTAAAGATGGAGAAGGCCCAGACGGACACGGATAAAGCCGGTTTCTCTTTTCGCATGCAGGACGGCAGGAACCGGTACGCCGTGGAAACCGACGGCAGGGCGCTTACGCTTGCCCGCTACGTCAACGGGATGCGTGCGGTGCTCGACACCAAAGCCTACCCGTTTCAGAACAACCGGGCCTACGGCTTTAAAGTCAAGGCGCTGGGTAAAAAGCTCACGGTCACTTTGGATGGCGTGCCGTATCTGTCCGCGGAAGACAGCAGCTTTGCAAACGGGAGGTTTGGGCCGTTTTCGGACAAGTCGTTCGTCACGTTCGGCGGGATTGCCGCACTGGAGGTAACGGAGCCGAATATCGACTGGTTCAGCGGATATGCCATTTGGGAGCCGTCTACCCGGACGGCGACGGCGCGCTATGAAGCCATAACCTTCACGGACCCGGAAAACGATCCGAAAGCCGGCAGCAGCAAGTGGACGTATCAGCATACGCCAAGGTTTCTGAACAACCAGGGCTTGTCCGCGCTGAACGGCCTGACTTTGACCGGTCCGCAGGCAGAGTTTGACAAGGTGGGCGATTACACCGTCACCCTGCAAGAGCGTGACGACCCTCACTCCGCCTTCCGTTATCCGAGTGGTGTCTTCGACAGCTACCGGAAAGACTCCAATGCATTTCAGGCAAAGGTGACGGTGCACCGCCGGCCGGTGGCAGCCTTCACTCTCGCGGCGCGGACGGACGGAGTAATCGAGTGGACCGATGCCAGCTATGATCCGGACCGCTGGCTCAGCGCCGTAAACTACTCCACGGAAGCTACCGGGATTGATTACCGGGCCACGCGAGGCGTCATGGAGCGAAAGTATTCCTACCTTACGCCAAGCGGGCAGCAGGTAAAGGAAAAGCTGACCCGACCCACGGAAACAGGTGTTTATGAGGTGACCCTCCAGGTACGGGATGAGTACGGCGCCTGGAGCGAGCCGGTGACGCAGCCGTTCTCCGTCGGCACCGTTGCACCGCCGAATGCCAAGCCGACTGTGCATCTGACGTATCCTGCCGGAACGCAAGCAGCCCCGACCCTTGTATACACAACCCGGCCTGTGGTGACATGGAACCAGCACGACGACGGCGGGGTTATTCGGGGCTATCAGGTGAAGGTGTCGGACGAAGTGGGACGGATCGTCACCGAAAGCGGCGAGACTGCGGCTGTCACAACAGCGGCAAGCGGGTCCTGGCAAACGGCCATGCTGCCGCGCGGAATCAAGCTGCAGGTCCAGGTGCGCGTCACCGACGGAGAAGCCTGGTCCGAGTGGTCAAACATCGGTTGGATGCAGGTGAACCGCGCGCCGGCGGCCGTTGTTACCCATCCCGCCGGTACGCGCAACGTGCCGCAGCACATCGTGGACAATTTGCGGCCGTCCTTGCGCTGGAACGCGAGCGACCCGGACGGGGACCGCCTTCGGGCTTACGAGCTGATCGTTGCAGATGAAGACGGAAAGACCGTCTGGACCAGCGGCGAGGTGGCGGGGGATTGGCCGGTTGGCGAACGTCAGCTGTTACCGGACCGGGATCTCCCGCCAAACCGGCCGCTTCAAGTGAAGGTGCGGGTCAAAGACCGCGAGCTGTGGTCGGACTGGTCGGAAGCGCAGTGGCTGTTTTTGAACCGGCGGCCGGAGGCTTGCATGATTTATCCGTCGGGCGGCGAATCGTCCCCGACGGTGACCGAACGTCTGCCGATTTTCCTATGGACGCAGAAGGACCCGGACCCGAACGCGGTGTTCGCCGCGTTCCAGCTGGAGCTGTACGACCGGCAAGGGCGCAAGGTGCACGACTCGGGCATCGTGGCGGCTCCAAACACGGAGGCTGAAGGGGCATACGCGCTGCCGGAACCTCTGGCACCGGGGCAGACGTATAAGGTGCGGGTCCGGGTGCGGGACGGGTATGACTGGAGCGATTATTCGCCCTTCACCTGGCTGACCGTGAACCGTCCGCCAAGCGGGGAGCTGACGATCCCGTCCCCGATCTATGAGCACGACACGCCGGAATTTGCTCTCACGGTGCATGATCCCGAAGGAGAATACATCAGCTCGTCGCTGGAAATCACCTTCGACGGGCTCACGCAAGAGCTGGCGCAGTACCGGGAGCTGCCGAGCGGTACAACGGTGAAGTTTACGTACGGGCCCCTTGAGCGGGGCGTGTATACGATTCGGCTGCGGACCTTTGACCACTATGGAGAAGAGGACGTAAAGCTGTACCGGTTCGAGGTTTTGCCGCTTGGCATCTCGGGCAAAATCGCGCATACGCCGGAATGGGAGGCTTACCGGATTGCGTGGAACAGGGAGCATCCGGACCGGCTGCGCTCCCCGGATATTTTTTGGGCGGGCGAAGCGCTGGTGCTAAGCGCGAGCGTCACGGATACCGGCACGGCAACAAGGCCGAGCCGGGTAAGCGCGACGCTCCTCACGACAGGCGACAGCCTTCCGCTGACAGGTGCGGACCGCGTACACTTTGCCGGGACGATGGCCGATCCGGCATGGATTTGGCTGGAGGATGGCGAGCATACGGTGCGGTTCCGGGTGGAATGGAGCAACGGAGCCGTAACGGTGGATGACGAGCCGTTCCGTGTCCGGGGCGGCATCTATCAGGTGATCGTCAACCAAATTCGGCACTAGCGCCGGGAACGTAACCGGCAAGCCGGTCTTCCGTAAGCTTCATTTTCGCCGGCCGGCAGCCGAAACACATTGTAGCGGGCCAGGCAAGGAAATCCAAGCGAAGGAATTCAAGTAATACATTCCAAACAAGGGATGCAGATTACACAGCTTCCCTTGTTTTGTTTTCGAAAAAAAGTGCCGGTCCTTTCCCGTTTTCGGTGGCAATGTTTACATAATTCACTTACAATAGAAACGGACGAACAGGCGTTCCAGCCTGGCGTTTTAGTTCCCGAAGAAAGGAAGGACATCCCGCGTGACGGCGTTTCAATTTGTGGCCAAGGAATACCCGACCGGCCCGGGCTGTTACTTGATGAAAAACGGCGCGGACGAAATTATATACGTGGGCAAGGCAAAAAACCTGCGAAACCGCCTCCGTTCCTATTTCCGGGGAACGCACAAGCTTGAGCGGACGCGCGAGCTGGTGGCGGAAATCCGCGCCATCGAGGTTTTTCTGGTGCGCAACGAAACCGAAAGCCTGCTTTTGGAAAACAA
Organism: Gorillibacterium sp. sgz306347; assembly: GCF_059735245.1. Taxonomy (NCBI): domain Bacteria; kingdom Bacillati; phylum Bacillota; class Bacilli; order Caryophanales; family Paenibacillaceae; genus Gorillibacterium; species Gorillibacterium sp. sgz306347. The sequence goes on along the minus strand of NZ_JCAPET010000002.1, from coordinate 218,655 downwards.
TTTAATCAAAGAACTGAAGCCCAAATACAACCGTGCCCTCAAAAAAGACAACAGCGGGTACGCCTATTTGAAGCTAAGCGGCGACGCCATTCCCCGCTTCGACGTCCATTACCGGAGAAGGAGGCTGCCGGTCGGGAAAAGCGCGTATACCGTTACGCCCGGCGGAAGCGTCCGCAGGGGAGCCGATTCCGCCGATGGCAAGCCGTCCGCTTCCCCGGCGGGGAAGCTTAAGACCGGCACGGCGAGGAGCGTGCTTGAAGCCGAGGGGAAGCCGCCCAATTCTGCGAAAGGACCGATGGCCGGCAGCTCGCGTAAGGGGGCCGGCCGGAAAGCGGGCTCCGAAAGCTCTCCCATCCGCGCCCGCTCATCCCGCGCCTCCGAAAGCCATGTCCGGATGTTCGGGCCTTATCCGAACGGAAAATTCCGCAACGCCCTGCTGGAATTTGTGCAGGAGCATTACGGTCTGCGCTCCTGCAAAACGCTGCCCAAGCGGGTTTGCCTCTATTATCATTTGGGAAAATGCTCGGGCGTTTGCGAAGGCAAAATCTCCCGCGAGGATTATCTGGCCTCGGTACGCCAAGCGGAAACGCTGCTGGCCAACCGGGAAAACGAATTGATCGAGGAGCTGAAGCGGCAGATGCTGCACCACGCCGAACGCTGGGAGTTCGAGCGGGCGGAGCGGCTGCGCCGCAGCATCGCTTCGCTGGAACGCCTCTTGGTCAAGCAGGTCGTGGACCGGGACTCGATAATCAATCAGGACGTGCTCTTTTTCGGGGAAGCTCATGTGATGATCATGCGGCTTCAGGCGGGCATGCTGCGGGACGCGGTGCTGCTGCCTTTCCGGGGCGACGGAGACCCGTACGCGGCGGAGCGTTTTATGGCCGAGCGCTACCGGGAAGAGCGTCCCGACGAGCTGATCGTCAACCAGGTGCACGATCTTGGATACTTGCGCAACGCTTTGCGGGTGAAGGGAACGGGACCGGTGCGGGTAACCGTACCCAAACGGGGAGACAAGCTGCGGCTGGTTGAGCTTTGCGGACAAAATTACGAGCATCGCATGGAGCTTCTCCGGGCCCGCGACCAAGCGGCAGCGGCGGAAAACGGCGGCTGACGCAAGCGCGGAACGTGACGGCCTTAGAAATGGCGGGTATTTGCTCGGCCCGCTTCATCCGAATGGGGTTTTACAAAAGGAACGAGAAATACGTCACTGCCGCGCCTCCCTCCTCCATGCTAAAATGAAGAAATTTTATCGCCGGACAGGGAGCAGCTCCCGCCGGCCGGAGCGGAGGCGATGGCTTTGTTCGGAATCGAGCACTACGTTTTGTTTTTGCTTTCGGGTCTTGTGCTGAACATGACGCCTGGGACGGATACCTTTTACATCCTGGGCACGACGGTTTCACAAGGAAGAAGAGCCGGGCTGCTGTCGGTTCTCGGCATTCTCAGCGGGGCGCTGGTTCATACCATGCTTGCGGCGTTCGGCCTTTCCGTCATCCTCATGCAGTCGGCGGTCGCTTTCGCGATCGTGAAATGGGTCGGAGCGGCTTATTTGATCTATCTGGGTGTCCGTTCGATTTTGGCTAAGGGCACGGATGAGCCGTCCGCAGAGCCGCAAAGAAAAGCGGATTGGAAAAAAATTTACCGGAACGCCCTGCTGACCAATCTGCTGAACCCGAAGGTGGCGCTGTTTTTCCTGGCCTTTCTGCCGCAGTTTATCCGCCCGGACAACCCTTACGGGGGACTCCCTTTTCTTCTGCTTGGCATTACGTTTGTCGGTACGCTTTCCGTCTGGTGCTCCCTGCTTGTCTATTTTTCGGACCTGGCGACAAGGAAGCTGCGCGGCCGGTCGGGCTTTTCGGTTTATTTGAACCGTTTTGCTGGCGCGGTGTTTATCGCCCTCGGCATCCGGGTGCTATTCAGCTCCCGGACGGCGGGATGAAGTCAGAGGCGGCCCGGTCCCTATACATTCTTGAAATGCATTTGCAAAACGGACGCGTTCAGGCTGTCGAGAAGTCTCGGTAGGCATTTTTTGTGAAAAAGTGCAGCGGGCGCGAATGGCCCAATAACCGGAGGGCTTCGCGCTTGTAGTGTTGACAGGAAGTGCAAAAAGGCATCTAATCTGGTCATTTACGACTATTCTGGGCCGATTAGATGAAAAAAAGCAATTATTTCTCCGTTTTTCTGCGAATACCGTTTGTTTTCACGGAATTAAGTGCGTGTGGGGAATTATTTCGCGATCGGAATGGGACACCATCAAAAATAAGTGTCGCTGTGCACCTATTTGCCTTTTTTCCTGGGCTTCGTTAGCTTGTGCCCGCTACAAGCAGAGAAAAAGAAAGGGAAACAAGGCAAACGGGGAGACGCTGATGACGGTATCCATACAGAAAAGTAAGAAAATGGCAAACCAACATTAGCGCTGAGATAAACGGAGTAAGTAACCCCTCGTTTTCCCCCTTTATAATGATGACAAACGAAACGGACCACCCAGGGGAACAAAATGAGCGGGGTTTCTCGACAAGCTGAACGCATCCGCCAAACGGATGCGTTTTTTGGTTCATCGGCCAAACGGCACTTCGCATGGCCGCTTCCGCCGCTCTGCCCGCTCCGGCAGTCCGCAACCGCTCGCATGGCCGCTACCGCCGCTCTGCCCGCTCCGGCAGTCCGCAACCGCTCGCATGGCCGCTACCGCCGCTCTGCCCGCTCCGGCAGTCCGCAACCGCTCGCTTGGCCGCTACCCGCCGCATGCCCTTGCCGCCCTGCGGCTGCCCCGCTTCCTTATCGCAGCCCGCGGCCGTTCCCCCTTCCGGCACCTTTTCTTGGCCTGACCGTATGCGCCAAACCCGTAGCCGGGCGGGCTTCCGAGCCTCCGATGGGCTCGTCCCCCGACCTTGGTCCAGTGCCGAAAACCGACGCGGGTCCGTTTTGGCCGGACCCCGATTCACCTAAAATAAAGACATGAACAAGAGACACACACGAAAGGCGGTGAAACAAGAGATGAAATTAAAGGGCAATCACACGCTGGCTTTGATCCTGATCGGTTGCGGCGTCCTGATTCTGTTCGGAAGGTTCGCTCCTCTCCACGGGTTGTTCAGCTGGCTGGCCAGCATCTTGATCGCGGCGGCGTTCCTCTTCTTCGGATACATTGGCATCAAAAACGGAAAGAAGTTAATCGGAGCGGTCCTCCTTGGGATCGGCGCGATCATGCTCCTCGGCAAACTGATGCCGATCCTCGTGCTGATCGCAGCCATCGCCATGATCGGCTACGGCATCACGCTTATCGGCAAACGAAACGTCTACTAAACGGCCACTAATTCGAAGATGGAGTTGAGAGCATGAGCATCTGGAACCGGATGAGGGATATTACCGTTGCAACGCTCAACGACCGGCTGGAACAGTCGGAAGATCCCGTCCGCCTGATCGATGGATACCTTAGCTCCTTGAGGGAGCAAATCCGGGAATCGGAACGGCTGCACGCCCAATGCGCCGCGCATGTCGGTTCCGTCCGCCAGCAGTATCTGGCGGCCCGGCAGATGAAAGAAAAACGCGAAGAGCAGGCGATGCTGGCCCTGAGAGCCGGGGAAGACGAAATTGCCCGCATGGCCCTTCAGGATAAAATTCAGCACGAAGAGAAAGCTTCCCAATACGGGTCGCTTTACGAAGAAGGCAAGCAGGCGCTGGCCGATCTGGAGGAGCAAATCCGCCAGCTCCGGTCCGACTTCGACGAAGTCGCCGCCAAGCGGAGCTATTACCAGGCCCGCATGGAATCGCTCCGCCTCCAGCGGAGAATGAACGAGCGGATGACGAACCTGCCCGGCGGACCGACGCCGCGGGCGTTCCAGCGCCTCGACGAACGGCTGTCCGATCTGGAGCTGGAATCCCGGACGCTGCGCGAGGTGCGGCGTTCCACCTCCGGCGACTACGGCGCCTACGCCTTTGCCGGTGCCGTGCAGGACAAAATCGATTACGAAATGGAGCGTCTGCGGCTGAAGCTGGAAAACAAGCTGGAGCAGAAGCGCGACAAGTTCGAAGAGAAATGGGAAGAAAAGCGCGCCGAGATGGAAGAGAAGCTGGATGAGAAAAAGCGCGAGCTGAACGACAAGTGGGAAAAGAAACAAACCGAGCTGAACGAGAAGCAAGACGAGAAACGCGTCCGCCTCGAAGAAAAGCTGGAAGAGCAAATCGCCAAGCTGAACCGTATCGAAAAAAACGGTGAGAAGCCTTGAACGCTGAAGAAGGAAGGTTGGGAAGAACCATGAGCAAACTGTACCGGTCCCGCAGGGACAAGAAGGTGACCGGGCTGTGCGGCGGATTGGCGGAATACCTCAATGTGGACGCCACGCTGCTGCGGGTGATCGTCGTGATCACCGCCATCTTCTCCACGGTCTTTCCCGTCATTCTGATCTACATCATCGCCAGCCTGGTGATCCCGAAGGATCCTGCATACGAGCCTCCGCTGCATTACGGCGGTTCCCACCGGGACCCCTTCGATCCCGGCTACCGGCCGACCGGCGGACACGGCGGCGGTTATCCGGGCGGACAAAACGGCTACGGAAACGGGTTCCCGGGCGGACAGAGCGGTCATGGAGCCCCTTACTACGGCCCCCGCGGCGCAAGCGGTCCTTCCAATTACCGCCCGGCGGGCGAAGAAATGCCGAAGCCGCCGCAGGCCGCGCCGGTTCGCGACGAATTGGATGAGATGATGAAGGAAGTCGAGAAGAAAGCCCTCCGCAAAGAAATTGAAGACCTTCGCGCCAAATTGGCCCAATACGAAAAAGGAGATGTTTAATCATGGGAGTATTTTCGAGAATCAAGGACATGACCCGCGCTTCGATCAACGAGGTGCTCGATAAAGTAGAAGATCCGATCGTTATGCTGAACCAATATCTGCGTGACATGGAAGAAGAAATCGCCCAGGCGGAGGTTACCGTCGCCAAGCAGATTGCCAGCGAGCGCAAGCTTCAGCAGCAGCTCAAGGAAGCCGAGAAGCTGGTTGCCGACCGCGAAGCCCAAGCGGTAGCCGCCATGAAGAACGGCCAGGAAGCTTCGGCCCGCCACGCTCTGGAAGAAAAGCTGTATTACGAGCAAAAGCTGACCGACTACACGAACCTGCACGCCCAGGCCAAGGCGCAAGCCGAGGATATCCTGAAGCAGCTTCATGAAATGAAAGACGAGTTCTACAAAATGCGCAACAAGCGCAATGAGCTGATCTCCCGCGCCCAACTGGCGAACGCCAAGAAGAAAATGTCCGAAGTCACCAGCAACGTTACGCTGGGCGGAGGCACGGCGGCGCGCGGCTTCCAGCGCATGGAAGAAAAGATCATCGAGATGGAAGTACAGGCGGAGGTCTCCCGCATGCCGTACTCGCCGGGCGGCCTTACTTCGGGCAGCTTCAACGCCGCCGACGCCGCCAAGCGCGAGCGGGTGGAAGAGCAGCTGAAACGCTTGAAGGAGCAGCTCGGAACGGACACGAAGTCCGAACAGTAAAGAAGGCTTTTACGGTCTGACCCATTTATGATATGCTAGTCGGGATATAAGCCATAGGGCGGGATTCAAGCCTCTATGGCTTTTTCCCGGATCAACACCCGGCCCTGAGGGCCAGCCCGCCAGGAGGTGCGACATGGACCAACCGAATCGAAACCGGCAGAGAAATACGTATTTTGTCCTGATCGCGGCGGGCGTGTTTATATTGCTCGAGCAAGTGCTGGGGATCTGGAAGCTGGTCGGTCTCTTGCTGATTCTTTACGGCTTGTATGGAATCCGCAGCAAACCGGATGACAAAAAAGGCTACCTGTGGGTGGGCGCCGGCGCGTTCTTTATCGCGGGCGGGCCGTTTGCGATCATTGTCAGCGTGGTTCTGATTTCCATGGGCCTTTTTTATAAAAAGTCGAAGGACCTGCACCGGGACGGGAATTACACCCACCGGCAAAGCTTTATCGGCAGCATCCGCTACGACAAGGAACCCTGGGTGCTGCGCGACATGAGCATCTGGCACGCGGTCGGGGAAATGCGGTTCGACTTCTCCCTGGCGATCCAGGAGGAGAAGGAAGTCACCGTCATTCTGCAGGGCATGGTCGGCAACCTGAACGTGGTCGTGCCCGAGGACATGGCGCTTTCCGTAGAGGGCACCGTGTACGCGGGAGAGCTGCGCGTCGCCGGCTCGCGCCGGGACGGCATCGTCAACAAGGTGTTTTGGCAGTCTCCGGGCTACGAGCAGTCGGAATCGAAAGTGAAACTCATCGCCTCCTATCTCGTAGGAGAAGTAAACATTAAAGTGCTTTGACCAAAAGCCGAAAGGAGAGGGAAGCGTGAACCGACGATTGACCGGAATGGTGTGGCGAAGCGTGGCCGAGTCTGTCTTGGTCAGCTTCCTTCTTTTCGGCGTGGTGGTCTATTTTCTTTATACATACGGCTACATCAGTCCGATTACCCGCTGGGAGCCCGCCGTTCGCGTCAGCTTGCTTCTGGTGGCAACGGTAGGCGGGATCGGGCTTTTTTACGGCTACTGGAACGGAACGCGGACGGCCCGCAGGCTGGAGCAGCTCCGGGAGGTCATGCTCCTGCTGGAAAAGGGCAACCTTTCCCGCGCGGTGCCGCCGCTCGGGGAAGACGAGATCGGCCGGCTCGGCGAGCAGCTGAACCGCATCGGCCAGAAGTGGGAGGAGCAGGTTTCCTCTTTGCAGCGGCTTTCCAACAACAACGCCCAGCTGGCGGAAAAGGCCCGCTACTCGGCCATCATGGAGGAGCGGCAGCGGCTGGCAAGGGACCTGCACGACGCGGTCAGCCAGCAGCTGTTCGCCATTTCGATGACGGCGACGGCGGTCGGGCGGACGTTTGACAAGGACATCGATAAAGCTTCGCGGCAGATTCACCTGATAGAGGAAATGGCTTCGGTCGCCCAATCGGAGATGCGGGCGCTGCTGCTCCATCTGCGCCCCGTGCATCTGGAAGGCAAGCGGCTGGCGCAGGGACTCCGCGACCTGATCCGCGAGCTGCAGGCCAAGGTACAGGTCGACATCACGCTGGAGATGGACGAAGAGCTGCAGCTGCAAAAAGGCATCGAGGACCATTTGTTCCGGATCGTGCAGGAGGGGCTGTCCAATGCGCTCCGGCATTCCAAGGCGACCAAGATGGAAATCCGGCTGCTCACCACCGGAGACGGCATAAGACTGACGATCCGCGACAACGGCGTCGGGTTCGTGCTCGACGAGAACAAGCACGCGTCGTACGGGCTGGTTTCGATCCGGGAACGCGCGAGCGAGCTGGGCGGCTCGCTGAACATCGTGACCGCGCCGGACAAGGGCACGCGGCTGGAAATCCGCATTCCGCTAACCATGGAAACGAAAGGGGACGAGCCGATTGGGCAGCAAGGGGGACAATGACGCGATGGACAACAGAGAACTTCCGGCCGGCATGCCGGAGGAAGACGGCTGCTCCGGCGGAGCGGATGTAGAGATGGACGCGCCGATCAAGGTACTGCTGGTGGACGATCACGAAATGGTGCGCATCGGTCTTGCCGCTGTGCTCAGCACCGAGGACGGCATCGAGGTGGTCGGCGAAGCGGGGAACGGCCGGGAGGGCATCCGCCTGGCGCGGGAATACAAGCCGGACGTGGTGCTGATGGACCTGCTGATGGACGGCATGAACGGGATCGAAACGACCCGGGAAGTCATGGGCATCTGCCCGGACTGCAAGGTGATCGTGCTGACGAGCTACCTCGACGATGAAATGATGTACCCGGTCATCGAAGCGGGCGCGTTCAGCTATCTGCTGAAGACGTCCCGGGCGAATGAAATCGCCGATGCGATCCGCTCGGCCGCAGCCGGACGGCCGATCATCGAGGCGCAGGTCGCCTCGAAGATGATGAACCGGTTCCGCCAGCCGAAGCGCGAGGCCGCGCCTCACGACGAGCTGACGGAGCGGGAAATGGAAGTGCTGCTTCTGATCGCCGCCGGGAAATCGAACCAGGAGGTGGCCGACGAGCTGTTCATCGGAATCAAGACGGTGAAGTTCCACGTCACCAACATCCTGGCGAAGCTGGGCGTGGAGGACCGCACGCAGGCGGCCATCTACGCGATCAAGCAGGGCTTGGTGGAATAGGCAAAAGCGGCCGGGGCGCGGCCGCTTTTTTTGCGGGATTAAAGGAATCGCCTTGCGGATGTGCCGCATAAAGTGATGGGCATGCAGCGGGCGAAGCGCTGCTACCGGCTGAGACGCCGGTGGACCACCCAGGAGTAGACGAGAGGGAAGACCAGCAGAAGCACAAACGATACGATAAGCGGGATGAGAGCCCACTTTGCGCCAATAAAACCCGACGCAATAACAATGAGGCCGGCAATGACCCAAACCGGTCCGGCGGCGCGGTGGGTCTTCCGCCATACCTCGGGGTTGTTCAGCGTCCAGGGCGTGCGGATGCCGATCAGATAGTTGTCGCGGATCTGCGGCATGTAATTTCCGAGAACCACAAACAGAAAACCGAGCATCAGGAAGGCGATGCGGTTGACAGGCAGCTCGCGGTCAAGGCCGACCAGCACTGTGGTGACCAGCATAAAGTTCAACATGATGGCGATGGCGAGGCGGATGGTATCGAACGCTTTTTCAAAAAGCGGGTAATTCATGTTCTTCGGGTCCATCCGGCGGCTGTATTTCATCAGCAAGGGGATGATGATTCCGAGCCCCCCGATCATTCCGAGCAAAGAGCCCTTGCCTTGATAGCGGTTGACCGAGCCGTCAAACCCGAATTGGGCCGGCAGCTGATCCGGCAGCTTGTTGTAGTTCAGCAGGGCGAAGCCAAGGGACAGCAGGCCCACCGCCACGATGACCGTATCCTGCCACTTCCAATTGATTTTGTTCATTTCGTATCCTCTCCTTTGTCATCCCGATGCGGGGCTCCGCCTTCGGACGGCGTTTCTTCTTCCGCGCCGCCCTGGGCGCCGGTCAATTCGAGAAACCACCCGATGACTTCCTCCAGCACGGTGGTGTTCAGCGAATACCGGATGAATTGCCCTTCGCGCACATCCTGCACAAGCCCGGCGTGCTTCAGGGTGTTTAAATGGTGGGAAATGCTTGGCTTGCTCATTTGAAAAAAATCCGCGATCTCCCCGGCGTTCATATCCCGCTCCCGCAGCAGACGGATGATCCTGCGGCGGGTGGGATCGGCGAGGGCCTTAAACGATTCGTTCATCGGCACCCGTTCCTTTCCTATATTTAAACGATTACCTAAATATTAAAATACCTGCGTTCTGCTGTCAAGAGGCTGCCGCGGCCGTTTTGACCGGAAGCCGGCTCATTCGGTACAATAGAAGAACTGGCAAAAGGAGGTTTCCGATTGAAGTTCGTCCCGCTGGCGGTCGTTGCCGCCGTTATTGTGATCAGCGTCATTTTCATGCGAATGATGGGTAAGAAGTACAAAAAGTAATTTCCGCTGGAGGGATGACCCCTAGATGAATTTTGGGGCGAGAGTTTTTAAAACCGGAATCGCCGTGGCGCTGTCCATTTACGTCAGTACGCTGCTTAAGCTTAACGCGCCCACGATCGCCGCGGTCGCTGCGGTTTTTGCCATGCAGCCGTCTATTTACCGGTCCTGGCGTTATTTCTGGGATCAGCTGCAAACCAATACGCTCGGCGCCACCATTGCGATGCTGGCCCTATATTTTTTTCAGAACGATCCGATCGCGGTCGGTCTTGTTTGCATTGTGGTCATTATGCTATGCCTGAAAATGAAGATGGAGGAAACCCTGGGGCTGACACTGGTCACCGTGATCGCTGTCATGGAGGCGCCGGGCGGACAGCTGGATTTTGCGCTGAACCGCTTTTTCCTGAGCTGCATCGGGATTTTGTGCGCCTTTGTGGTCAATCTGCTGGTCGCGCCGCCGAATCCGCAAAGGCAGTATTTAACCCAGATCAAAAGCGTTTTTGGCCAAATGTCCCTTTTGCTGCGCACCCTGATCTCCAACGAAATGAAGGAAAGCGTGTTTCAGGACGAAAAACGAAAGCTGGAGGGGGCCGTCAAATCCCTTTCCGGGAAATATACGCTGTTTGAGGAAGAGCAGAAGAAGCTCAAGCGGCCGACACTGAACTCGTCCAAGCAGCTTGTCGTATACAAGCAGATGCTGGCGGCTCTGAACCGCGGGACGGATGTGCTGGAGACGACGGAGCAGCACTATTACCAGACCGGACGGCCGGAGGGAACAGATGCCGCCGTCGACGGGCATCTGGAGAAGCTGATCAAGCACCATGAGCTTGTGCTGCTCAAGTTTGAAAACAAAATCAAACGCGAAGCGTTCGACGACTTCGGCATCGAGGAAGAAAACGAGCGGTTTATCTGCCGCATGCTGGAGGTGGCCGGAGGCTTGGGAGGCGGCGGAGAGTGCGGACCCGGCGAGGAAGATTCGCGCGCCCGGCTCGCGGTGGTTGCGTCGGCTGTTTATGATTACGGGTTTCAGGTTGAGCGGCTGGACCGGCTGGTCGAGCAGTATTTGCGGGCGGCGGAGGATCGCCCGGCCTCCGATTCGGTTCTGAGCCGGATCCGGAGGTGGTTTCAGTGAACCGGAACAAGCGCTCCGGGCCGTCCTTTCCGGAGGATACCGGCCGGCCGGAACGCCCGGCCGGTTCCGGGGGCGGACGGAAGCCGGGCGAAGCGGAGCCGGCCTTGCGCCGGCCCTTGAAGCCGCTTGCTGCCGGCTGGCTGGGGGCGGCGTGCTGCGCCGTTTTCTTCGCGCTTCTGGCCGGCGCGCTGCGGGCCGAGCGGCTGACCGGCTTCGACCGCGCGGTGGCCGAAGCGGTTCGTTCCGTCCGCAGCCCCGGTTTAACGCAGCTCGCCGTCGCCGTCACCGAGCTGGGCTCCTTCCCGTTCCAGGCGGTCCTGACGGCGGCGGTGTCGCTGCTGCTCATACTCCGCCTCCGGAAAGTGCGGCAGGCGGTCTTTCTATGGATCGCGTTCGGCGGCGTCTGGATCTTGAACGAGGGGCTCAAGGCTTTCTTCGGGCGGCTTCGCCCGGACGGAGACGTATTGATCCCCATTCACGGGTACAGCTTTCCGAGCGGCCATGCGATGAGCTCGGCCGTCGTCTACGGCATGGCGGCTTACCTGCTCGGGCACGCCTTCCGCAGGGGCAGCCGGGCGGCCCGCGCAGCCCCCGCTGCCGGGGCTCTGCTGATTCTGTTGATCGGACTGAGCCGCATTTATTTAAACGTGCACTTTGCCAGCGATGTGCTGGCCGGCTACGCGGCGGGGGCGGTTTGGCTCGCGGCCTGCACGGCCGGCTGGCGCCGGTTGAACCGGGACGGCCCAAGGGCCGGCTGACCTCCCGGCGCCGGTTCCTCACTTCGCATGGCATGTGTCCGTCCCATATGCTAAACTGGAAAGACAACGCCGGACCCAAGCGATATTTTACATAAAAGGATGATGAAGATGAGCGAATTCAAGAAGGAAGCCGTCCGCTCGGAGGGCGCCGTATTCGTATTGTTCGGCGCAACCGGGGATCTGGCCAGCCGCAAGCTCTTCCCCGCCATTTACAGCCTGTACCGCGAAGGCAAGCTGACGGACAAATTCGCCGTCATCGGCGTCGCCCGGCGTCCGAAAACCCGCGAGCAGTTCCGGGACGATCTGCTCCGCTCGATTCGCGAATTCGCCCGGTACAAAACCCTTCCGGACGACCCGGACTGGGCGGGCTTCGCCGAGCACTTTGAATACCTGTCTCTCGATACGAACGACACGGACGGTTACGTCAAGCTGAACGAAATCGCCGTGGAGATGGAAAACAAGTTCGGCATCGCCGGGAACCGCCTGTTCTATCTGGCGCTGGCGCCGAACCTGTTCGGCAGCGTCGCGCGCAACCTGGAGGCCGGCGGCCTGCTGCAAAGCGAAGGCTGGCACCGCCTCGTGATCGAGAAGCCGTTCGGCTTCGACCTTCCGTCCGCGACGAAGCTGAACCAGGAAATCCGGGAAGTGTTTGAGGAAGAGGAAATATACCGGATCGACCATTACCTCGGCAAGGAAATGGTCCAGAACATCAACGTGATCCGGTTTGCCAACGCGATATTCGAGCCGCTCTGGAACAACCGCCACATCGCCAACATTCAGATCACGCTGAGCGAGACGGTCGGCGTCGAGGAACGAGGCGGGTACTACGACCATTCCGGCGCGCTGCGCGATATGGGGCAAAACCATGCGCTGCAGATGGTCGCCATGATGGCGATGGAGGCTCCGAGCCGGCTTCATCCGGAGGACATCCGCGACGAGAAGGTGAAGGTGCTGCGCTCGCTGCGCGGCTTCGCTTCCCCGGAGGAAGTGCGCCGGAACGTGGTCCGCGGCCAGTACGCAGAGGGGGAAATGAACGGCAGCCCCAAGCCGGCCTATCGGCAGGAGGACAACGTGAATCCGGAGTCGACCACGGAAACGTATTTTGCGGCCAAGCTGTTTGTGGACAACTTCCGCTGGGCGGGCGTTCCTTTTTACGTCCGCACGGGCAAACGCCTGCCGGCCAAAACGACCGAGGTCGTGGTCGAATTCAAGAAAATCCCGGACAACGTGTACCTGGCCAAGAACCAGAAGCTGCTGCCGGACCTGCTGGTCTTCCGGGTTTCTCCCCTGGAGGGCATCTACCTGAAAATCAACGCGATGCAGCCGGGCTCGGAAGGAACCGTTGTTCCGATCGCGATGGACTTCTGCCAAAGCTGCCAGATCGGCCTCAACACGCCGGAGGCGTACGAACGCTTGCTGTATGATGCGGTGCGCGGGGATTCCACGCACTTCACGCGCTGGGACGAAGTGGCGCTCGCCTGGCAGTTCGTCGACCGAATCGCCGCCGCCTGGGGGGAAAGCTCCGAGGATTTGAGCTTGTACCCGGCGGGAAGCTGGGGCCCGAAGGAAGCGACGGAGCTGCTGGCGGAGGACGGCTTCCACTGGTGGCCGGTCAGCGGGCAGGACGAAAGCGACGTAATCTGGGTGGCGGCGACGCCAACCTGACGGCGGGCGTGAGCCGGGGCGTTAAAACCCGAGACCGGGAGCGTACGGTCATTTGGGGGAATAACAAGCGGCGGCATTGGTCCGCCGCTCGACAAGCCGGGGCGGCGTTTGCCGCCCGCCGGCTTTTTTTGGGATGCTGGAGCGGAACGAAACGCTGGAGGGGGAACGGAAATGGAACTGAAGCAGTGGACGGAGGAAGTCAACGAACGGGCGGCGGTATGCGCCTGCGGCAACCCGCATCACCGGATTCGTTTGGACGGCGCGATCGAAAGCGGCGCGCTCCGCAAGATCGGGCCTTATTTGCTGGGCTGTGAGCTAAAGCACGCGACGGTGGTAGCCGACCGGAACACCTGGGGCGCGGCGGGCGGGCTGCTGGTCGGCGAGCTTGCCGCGCACGGCATCTATGCGGATTGGGTGATGCTGACGGAGAACGCGGCGGGCGACATTGCCGCCGATGAAGCGTCCCTGGTGGAGGTGCTGCTGGGCACACGGAACGAAAGCCGGGTGCTGATCGCCCTGGGCAGCGGCACGATCCATGATATCGTCCGCTTCGTATCGGCCAAGACGGGCCGTCCGTTTGTTTCCGTTCCGACGGCGGCTTCGGTGGACGGCTTTGTGTCGGCCGGCGCGCCGCTGATCCTCCGCGGCATGAAAAAAACGATCCAGACTGCCGCTCCGGCCGCGATGTTTGCCGATCTGGATATTCTCTGCCAGGCGCCCCGCGAGATGACGGCGGCGGGCTTTGCCGACATGCTGGGCAAATTTACATCGCTGGCCGACTGGAAATTTTCACAGGCGCACGCCGGCGAGCCGTTCTGTCCGCTGGCTTACGAGCTGACCCGGGACGCCCTCGACGCTTGCGTTTCCCAGGCTGACGGGATTGCGGAAGGCACTTCGGAGGGGATCGGTCTGCTGATGGAGGCCCTGACCGTGTCCGGCCTCTCGATGCAAATGATCGACCACTCCCGTCCCGCCTCCGGCGGCGAGCACCATTTGTCGCATATGTGGGAGATGGCGCTCCTCCGGGAAGGCCGTCCGGCCATTCTGCACGGAGCCAAAGTGGGGGTGGCCTGCATCATCATGACGGGCTTGTACCGCGAGCTCGCCAAGCTGGCGGACGACCCTTCCCACAGTCGAGACCTGCGGGTGTTCGCAGGGCTTCCGTCGCCCGAGCGGGTAGCGGACCTGCTTGCCCTGGTGGGCGGACCCGTTTCCATCGGGGAGCTTGGCCTTTCCCGCGAGCTCACGGACGAATGCCTGCGGACCGCCCACACCATCCGCGACCGGATGACCGGGTTGAAGTACCGCAACGAGCACAACCTGCAAATTTCCTTGTCCGCCGGATTGGAGGAAAGCGCAAAAGCCGCTATAATAAATGAGATACAAAGGCAACGGCCCAAAAACGGAGGGAATCCCGTGTAATAAGCGCAATCCGACCCAGACGGCGAGTCAAGAACCCGTCCGCATGACGGAAAAGAAAGGATTCAAGCGAAATGACAACGAAATTGAGTCAAGAGCTGACGGCCGAGGTGGCCAAACGGCGCACCTTCGCCATCATCTCCCACCCCGACGCCGGCAAAACGACCCTGACGGAGAAGCTGCTTCTGTTCGGGGGCGCAATCCGCGAAGCGGGTACGGTCAAAGGGCGCAAAGCCAGCCGCCACGCCACCTCCGACTGGATGGAAATCGAGAAGCAGCGGGGGATTTCGGTAACCTCCAGCGTGCTTCAATTCGACTATAAAGGCCGCCGGGTCAACATTCTGGACACCCCGGGCCACCAGGACTTCAGCGAAGACACTTACCGCACCCTGACGGCCGCCGACTGCGCGGTTATGATCATCGACTCCGCGAAGGGCGTGGAGGCCCAGACCAAAAAGCTGTTCCAGGTCTGCAGCAAACGCGGCATTCCGATCTTTACCTTTATCAACAAAATGGACCGTGAAGGCCGCGACCCGTTTGAGCTCCTGGAGGAGCTCGAAGAGGTGCTCGGCATCCGCTCCTACCCGATGAACTGGCCGATCGGCTCGGGCAAGCAGTTCAGCGGCGTATACGACCGGGAGAAAAACCGGGTTGAGCTGTTCCAGGGCGGCGGCGGCGAGCATGTCAATGTCGAGGTGCGAGACGTCGGCGGCTACTCCGATCCGCTCGTGAAGGAAATCGCGGGCGATTTCCTGTACCAAAAGCTGCAGGAGGACCTGGAACTGCTGGACGTCGCGGGCGATCCGTTCGACATGGACAAAGTAAACGGCGGGCAGCTGACGCCGGTTTTCTTCGGGAGCGCCATCAACAACTTCGGCGTGCAGACCTTCCTGGAAAACTTCCTGGAGCTGGCCCCGCTTCCCGCCGCCCGCAGAGTGGGCGACGGGGAGGAAATCGAGCCTTCCCGCGAAGCTTTCTCCGGCTATATTTTTAAAATTCAAGCCAACATGAATCCCGCGCACCGGGACCGGGTCGCTTTCCTGCGAATCGTTTCCGGCAAATTCGAACGGGGCATGTCGGTCCGGCACGTTCGGGTGCACAAGGACATCAAGCTGTCCCAGCCGCAGCAGTTTCTCGCCCAGGACCGTGACATCGTGGAGCACGCGTACCCGGGGGATATCATCGGCTTGTTTGACCCGGGCATCTTCCGCATCGGGGACACGCTGTGCCAGGGCGGGGAAATCGAATTCGACGAGCTGCCGACGTTCTCCCCGGAAATGTTCAGCAAAGTGACGATCAAAAATGCATTGAAGCACAAGCAGTACCAGAAGGGACTGGACCAGCTCACGGAGGAAGGCACCATTCAAGTGTTCCGCACCGTCAGCTTTGACGATGTTCTTCTGGGCGTCGTCGGGCAGCTTCAATTTGAAGTGTTCGAGTACCGGATGAAAAACGAGTACGGTGTCGATGTTCAGCTTCAGCGGATGACGTACCAGTTCGCCCGCTGGCTGACCGGAGGCGAAGTGGACCCGTCGAAATTCCGGATCAACTCGACCCTGGTGAGGGACAAGAAGGACAATTTCGTCGCCTTGTTCGAGAACGAGTACGCCCTGCGCACCGCCATGGAAAAGATGCCGGACATCCGTTTCCTGGAGACCGCTCCCTGACCGGAGCCAAATTAAAAAGGCCGGGTCTTGCCCGGCAACCGCTTAAAGCCTTAAACGGACGGAGTTCCCGTCCATCTTTCCCCCGCCGAATATGTTCGGCGGGTTTTTTGTTTTCCCGGAAGCACGGAGCCGGCGGGCGTGCATACAATTCCCGGGTCGCTCCACGCAAGCCCTTTCCTTCGCAGGGTGCGCTCATACACTGATGCTAAGCGGGTACCGGATTGTCCCGAAAGGAGGGTGAACATGCGGATTCTGATGATTGCGCCCGGCCCGATTCCCGTTCCTCCCCCGCGCGGCGGTTCCGTGGAAATCGCCATGACCGCCGTCGCCCGGCAGTTGGCCAAAAAGCACGACGTGGTTGTCGCCGGCCGATTGTTTCCGGGGCAGAAGACCAAGCTGGAGGAAGGGCGCCTGACGTTCGAACGCGTGCGGGTCGCGCCGGGCGCATCGTACATCCGCGCGGTGCTGCAGCATTTTCGCGGGCAGCCGTTTGACCGGATTCAGGTCGACAACCGGCCGGCCTTTGTGCCCGCCGTGCGCCGGGCGTTTCCCGGCATTCCGGTTTCATTGTTTTTGCATTCGCTCACGTTTACGCCGCCCGGCGCCTTGACGGCCCGGCGGATGCGCTCCGCCGATTTGATTGTGGCCAACAGCGGCGCGCTGCGGCGAAGCCTGGCGGCGCGTTTCCCGTCATCCGCCAAACGGATCGTGTCCGTTTACCTCGGCGTCGATATCCATCGGTTCCGCCCGCTTGGGCCGGAGGAAAAGGCCCGGCACCGCAGGACGTACGGGATTGGGGACGAATACGTCGTTTTGTTTGCCGGTCGGGTAATCCCGCGCAAAGGGCTCGATGTGCTGATCAAGGCGGTGGCCCAGGCAAGGCGATCCGTTCCCCGGATGACGCTGGCCGTGGCCGGAAGCTCCGGCAAAACCGGCTATGGCGCCCGCATGGGCGCGCTTGCCAAAAGGCTGAACGTGCCGGTGCGGTTTCTCGGGCTGGTGCCCCATGGTGAAATACACCGCGCCTACCAGCTGGCGGATTGCTTCGCTTGCCCGTCGCAGAGGCATGAAGCGTTTGGCCTGGTCAATGTGGAGGCGATGGCCGCGGGGCTGCCCTGCGTCGCCTCATCCATTGGCGGCGTGCCCGAGATCGTTCAGAGCGGCCGGAACGGCTTCCTGATCCGCCGGTTCCGAAGCCCGGGTGCGTTCGCGCGCGCACTGGCGGAGCTTGGCCGCAGCCGGGAGCGCACGAAAGCGCTCGGCCTCGCTGCGCGGCTGGACACAATCCGGACCTTCGGCTGGGAAAAAACGGCCGTTTCGCTGGGCCGGGTGTACGGATGGGCGCGTCCGGAAGGAGAGGGGAAAGGAAGGGGTACGGTTGCGAAGGCATATTTCGAGCAAATGGAGGAAGACGGCGGCGCTTTTAAAGCATAAGGACCTGGCGCCGCTCGTTCCGCATACCGAAAAGCTGTCCAGAGCGGGACTCCTCCGCATGCTGGAAAGCTACGGTACGGTATACGTCAAGCCGGTTAGCGGCATGCACGGCAAAGGCGTCATGAAGGTGGAGATAGGAAAAGAAGGCGTTCAACCGTTTCGCTGCCATGCGGGCCTGACGGTAAAAGGATTCCCCGATTTTGACCGGCTCTACGCTTACCTGTATGGGAAAATCAACGGAAGGCCCTATCTGGTTCAAAAAGGCATTCGCCTGATTCGCTACCGAGGACGGCCGTTTGATCTTCGGGTGATGGCCCAGCGGAATTTGCAGGGTATCTGGCAAACCACCGCCATGATCGGCCGCGTCGCCCAAAAGGGAAAAGTGGTGACAAACTTCAACAGCGGCGGAACCTTGACACCGGTTGACCGGCTCCTGGCCGTTTATTTGCCGGATGGCGAGCGCCGGGCGTTTATACGCCGGCTGGAGGAGATCGGGGCCAAGACGGGACGCCAGATGAACCGGGAATTTCCCGGGGTGCTGCTGATCGGCCTGGACATCGGTTTGGACGCGGCGCTGCGCCCGTGGATTATCGAGGTGAACACAAGCCCGGACCCGTTTATCTTTCGCCGTTTGCCCGACAAAACGGTATTTCGGCGCGTCAAACGCTTTGCGGCCCGGTACGGCGGGCTAAGAGGCAAGAGTCAAAAAGTCCGGCGCAAAAAAGCCGTCCGTCCGATTCTCTTTATCTAGCCTTTAAAGAGAGGGTGTCCCCAAAGTCGCCTTTTGGGACACCTTTTTATCTTTGTTCCATGCCAAATGTCTTTTTGCCGGTGCCTGTGAAACCACCCCGGCTCCAACCTCCGGGCTCACTTGCTCAAGCCCCCCGAGCAGGGTTTGCCAGATCAGCCCCCCGGCTCGGGGAAACCGGCTGTTCGTAGAAGTAAAACACATTGTCTTACGCGCACAGTCTCCGGCTCCTTGCGAAGCTCAGCAACCGTGCACATAACTCCCTTAGCTGTACATAGTTTCCGGCATTACGCGTCCGGCAGCCCTTTGCCCGTGCAAAGCACCTTGCGCTACGCGCAGCTTTTTACCCCCTACGCAACTCCTTGCACTACTGGCTGTATGCGTTTTGAGCACAACACCGTCCCCGTACGCAGTTTTTTGGTCTGTGCGCAGCCTCCGACTCCGCGCGAAGCTAACCGGTGTCGAAAAGGCGTCGCCTGGCGGAATCGCCACATCTGGCGATTCTCCAGATTGGGGGCTATACTGCTGTACTTTAATGCAATGAATTGTTGCGAAAATACATTATTTCGTAGACGGAAAAGATGAAATTCAAGATAATGCTGCGTTTATGCAGGATTTATCGGCAATTTGACGGCATTTGGGCTATGAAACGTGAATTATCCTGCACAATCGCAGCATTTTCGGGATAAGGACCTCTTCGCTGGTGAAATGCTGCATTTTCGCAGGAAACGATGCTCCTGTATTGAGGGGGCCGACGCTGGGACCAAACGGAAGCAACGCCGACGCTGGGACCAAACGGAAGCAACGCCGACGCTGGGACCAAACGGAAGCAACGCCGACGCCGAACCGCTAGGAACCGGTTGCTATCATGGCGATTGAAGCCTAAAGACGCTTCTCATCCCGTCATTCCGCTTCAGATTCTCCCTGCCTGGTACGTGGCGTGTTCTCTTTCACTCCTATAATAAAAGCCCCCTCATTCCTCCAGGGAGCATTCCCTTCCCTTGCCTGCTGTTCGCCCATACAACGAGAAAAGAGGCTGCCCCAAGTCATCCGATGACTTTCGGGACAGCCTCTTGCTTGCTCGGCGGGATTCTTAAAGCGCGGCCGATATTCAGGAGGGGGGAGGAACGGCGCCCGCGCTTTCGTTCCCGGTATCGCCAAGACCGGCCTCCAGTGCCTCCACGATCCCCTTGCGAAGGTCTTCGTTTGCGTGGTTCCATATGCTTTCAAACAGGACGCCAAGCCCCGGCAGCGCCATGTCGTCGCCGCCGATGGAATCCTCGATCACTTCCCGCAGTTCTTCCTGCGTGCGGCCCTTGACCCGGGACAAGACCGCTTCGCGCAAGCTCATGACGATGCTCATAACCGACCTCCGGTTTTCTGGATTTCGCATTGCTTTCCGGGTTAGTATCCGCAGCGGGAACGGGCTTCATACCTCGGGCTGCCCCCGCTCGTATGGGATGCGGGAAGATTATGCTATAATGAAACGACTGAGGGTTACGGGAGGAAGAGCAACGTGAAGAAGCAATTTAGCGTCATTGGCATGGGACGCTTCGGCTCGGCGATCGCCCAGTCGCTGACCAAGCTCGGCTACGATGTGATGGCGGTCGACCCGGATGAAGGACGGGTGCAGGAAATCAGCCAGTCCGTCGCCCACGCGGTACAGGCCGACCCCACCGACGAAGAAGCGCTGCGGGCGCTCGGCATCCGCAATTTCGACGTGGTCATTGTGGCGATCGGACAAGACATCCAGTCTAGCATTTTGACCACCCTGATTCTCAAGGATCTGGGGGTCAAAACCTTGATTGTCAAAGCGCAGACCGAACTGCACGGCAAGGTGCTGAGCAAGATCGGAGCGGACAAGGTGATTTTTCCCGAGCGCGATATGGGCCAGCGCGTGGCGCACAGCCTGATCTCGCCCAATATACTCGATTTCATCGAGCTGTCCGACGACTACAGCATTGTGGAAATCAAGGCCACGCCGCAGATCGTCGGCCAAACCTTGCGAACGCTCGATATTCGGGCCAAGCACAATTGCAACGTAATGGGCATGAAGCGGCATGGCAAAATGAACATCGCCCCCCGCGCCGACGAAGTGATCAGCGGCGACGACATTCTGGTCGTGGTCGGACGCAACGACGACCTGATCCGGTTTGAAAAATTGTATTCGGAGTGAGCGCATGGCATTGGAAATCAGTTCTCCGCAAAACCCGAGAGTGAAGGAATGGAGCGAGCTTCTGACCAAAAAAGGCCGCGACCGGCAGGGAAAGCTGCTGCTGGAGGGCGTTCATCTGGCGGCGGAGGCGGTGCAATCGGGCATCCGCCTTTCCGCCGTGCTCTATTTGAAGGACAAAGGCATCCCGGCCGAGCTGGAGACGCTTCTTCCGGCTGAAACCGAGCGGATTGCCGTCAGTCCGGGGGTGCTCGCCAAGTGCACCGAGACGGAGACCCCCCAGGGCGTCGTGGCGGTCGCCGAGAAGCCGGAGCCGCCGGACGTGTCCCCGCTGGCCGGGCCCGGGGCGCTTGTCATTGCGGTGGACGGGCTCCAGGACCCGGGCAATCTCGGCACGATCATTCGCACCGCAGACGCGGTCGGAGCGGCCGGCGTTGTCGTCGGCAGGGGATCGGTCGATCCCTATAACCCCAAGACGGTCCGCTCAACAATGGGGTCTCTGTTTCACCTGCCGGTTGTCGAAGCGGAGCTGGTTCCCCTGCTGAAGCAGGCCGCCGGCGCGGGAGCGGCGATCTACACAACCGGCATGGCGGGCGGCCGCACCTGCTTCGAGACCGATCTTACCGGAACGACCTGGCTGGTGATCGGCAGCGAGGGAAAGGGCGTCTCGGCCGAGGTGCGCGCTGCCGTTCAGGCGGAAATCGCCATCCCGATGCCCGGCCGCTCCGAATCGCTGAATGCGGCCATGGCGGCCGGCGTGCTGCTTTATGAAGCACTGCGCCAGCGGATGTACGCAGCCAAGTAATCCGGTCGTACGAACCGCTGCGCCCCGCACCAAAACCGGAAATGCCGGGCAACCCCGGCGTTCGCCGGTTTTCTTCTTTTTCCGGTGTCGGATATAATAGATACAAGCCGAATGCTGGAGGTTTATGGGGATGAATGAGATGAAGGAGAACCTTTTCGAGGAAGTTTTGAATAAAACCAAAGAAGAGATCAAAAATCTTCCGCGGGCCAACATCATGATTATTGGCAAAACGGGAATCGGGAAAAGCACGCTGATTAATAACGTGTTCCGCGAGAACCTGGCGGAAACCGGTATCGGCAAGCCCGTGACCCAGCACCTTCGAAAAATTACCAAAGAAGGCGTTCCGGTCAGTCTCTACGATACGAAGGGGCTGGAGCTCAACGAAGCCGTTCAGGAAGAGATCAAGAAGGAAATAAAAGATAAAATCCAGGAGCTGTACACGTCGAAAGACGAAAAGGAATACATCCATGCGATCTGGTACTGCATCAATTCCAATTCCAACCGGATTGAAGAAGCGGAAATCGGCCTGATTCATGAGCTTTCCAAGGAAGTGCCGGTCATTCTCGTGCTGACCCAAAGCTTTGGGCCGAATGCCGCCGAATTCAAAAAAGCGCTGGATCAGATGAACCTGAACGTAAGCTTCATTCAGACGGTTCTGGCGGAACCGTATGTCATTACGCCGGACTATACCATTCCCTCCCACGGACTGATCGAGCTGGTCCGAAAAACGTATGAGGTTTTGCCGGAGGGAGTGCGCAAGGGTTTTATTAATGCCCAAAAAGTTGACATCGAAAAGAAAGTGCACGAAGCAACGGTTTGGGCAACCGGCTATATCGCGGGGTCGTTTGGCGCAGGCTTTGTTCCGGTTCCCTTTTCGGATGCCGCCGTCCTGGTGCCTTTGCAGGTGGGCATGCTTTCGCATATCACCGCAATTTTCGGGGTTTCACTCGATAAAGCTTTGCTGAGCAGCCTGGTGGCTTCGATCGGCGGATCGGGCGGGGCCACCTTCCTGGGCCGGTATATCGTCTCCAATTTGCTGAAACTCATTCCCGGAGTCGGCTCGGTGGTGGGAGGCTTCATCAGCGGGGGGACCGCTTCGATTCTAACAACGGCCTTGGCGTTGGCTTATATAAGGGTTATGGCATTTGTAGCGGAAAAAGAGTACAAAGGCGAGAGCGTCGATCCGAAAGCTATGGGCGAGATGCTGAAAAAATTTTACGAGGAAAAACTGAAGCGCAGCTAAAAACAGAGCAAAGGCAAAGCGCGGGAGATGCTCCTCCCGCCCGTCTTCTTTTCCCGGTTCCGGCCGCATAGGATTAAGGCAGGGAATCTCGGCCAAGGGCGCGGGGAGGGAAGGGCATGTTCAGACGCCGGTGGAAAAGCAGACGCACCCGGAAAATCAGCCGCAGGCGGATCTTCGGGGTGCTTTTTGTCGTCTTTCTCCTGTCGTTCATGCAGTCGTTTATCTTCGTGGAAAAAAATCTGCGTCCTCCCCTGATGAATCTGGCCAAAATCCGTTTGAAGCAGCTGGCTACCCAATCCATCAACGCGGCCATCAGCGACCGGATCGCGCAAAAAACCGATTTTGACCGGCTCATTGACTGGAAAACCGACAAGACCGGCAAAGTGACCGGTTTTATGCTGAACTATAACGAGCATATGAAAATTACGTCCGACACCATAAACCGGGTGCAGTCGCTTCTCTCGGACATGAAAAAAATGCCGGAGCATATTCCGCTCGGCATGGCGATGAACAGCGCGATCTTCGCTTCCTTCGGCCCCGACATTCCGATCCGCATGGAACCGGCGGGCGCCGTCAAGGTGGATTTGAACACCCGGTATCAGGACGCCGGAATCAACATGATTCTGGTGGAGGTATACATCCGGATCATCGCGGAGCTGACCATTATCATACCGTTTGACACCGAGCCCGAAATCGTCGAAACCGAGCTGCCGATTTCCTATCTGCTCGTTGTCGGCGATACTCCGATGTATTACTACGACAACAAGGGACAGCCGCTCGGCAACTCCGCTCCGCTGCCGCCGGGCATTACGCTGCCGAACGTGCAAACGTCTCCCGCCGCCGGCACACAGCCGGCCCAGGAGACGGAGGGGCAAGCGAACGGAAGCGGGGAGGCCGGAAACGCCGGCGAGCCTACGGACGCCGCCGGCGGTCCCGCAGCACCGGAAGACGAAAGCAAATAAGCTTGACCGGCTCGGGCGCAGTTCAGCGCTTCTTCCGCAGGGCCTTCCGTTCTTCCCGTTCCCAGCGCGACAAATAAGGATAAGGATCGAACGCCCATTCCGTTTTGCCTGCGTCCCGGTACAGCCCGAAATGCAGGTGAGGCGGAAACTTGCCGGAGGTGCCCGGCTTTCCGTAGCCGGAGCTGCCAACCCAGCCGATTACTTGCCCCGGCTTCACCGGCGCTCCGACCGCCAGGTCCTTGGCGAAGCCGGAGAGGTGAGCGTAATAGTGATAGACATTGTTCAGATCGCGGATGCCGACCCGCCATCCCCCGTAATTGTTCCAGCCTTTCACCTCGACAATGCCGTAGCAGGTGCTTCTGGCGGGGACCCCATAGCCGGCGAACAGATCGGTTCCTTCGTGGATGCGCCGTCCGCCCCAGCCCCGGCTGGCTCCCCAGGTGCTGCGGTACGTGTAGTTGGCCTGAAGGGGCAGCGGAAAGGCGTGCGCTGTCAGCTCCAGCGTTCCGAACTCGCGGTAGAGCATAGCAAACTGGCCGATCCGCTGCACGCCTTTTTTGCCAAAGCGCGATTCCAGACGGGACGGCCATTCGGCCGGTCCTGCGGCCAGCATGTCCTCCAGAAACGCAAACATCTGGTCCAGGTCGTTGGACCGGTCCGCCTGCCCGTCGCCCGAGCCGTCCCGTCCTTTTCCCCCGAACATGGCGATCCGCTTCGGATCCGTGTCGGTGCCGGCAGGATTCAAAAAGCCGCTCCATTCCGCCGCGGAAAAGCGTCCCGCCCGGTCGGGGTCGGCCCCTCGTTTTTTCAGGGCGTGGAGCGCCCGGTCGTATTGATCCGCCGCCGCCAGCTCATACCAGGGAAGGCCCGACAGGAGGCTGAACCGGTCCAGCAGGTCGCGGCGGTCGGGATAAGCGGGGCCATCGTCCGCAGGGTTGGCGGCGGGAGCCGCCAAAGCATGCGCCAGCTCAACGGTCAAATTGCCGGCGGTCAGCAGGGTCAGGCAAACCAACCCCGCCAGCGCGGTTTTTCCCAGACGGTGAAAATGGTTATTCAATGCGGTTCCTCCCATCCAAAAGCGGTTTTCCGTTTCCGATGGGATTAGGTTGTTCACGGTCTTTCATTTTATCCGTTCGGCGACCGAAAATTGCGGTAAGCGGCGGCGGATTTGCTGCGGCGCGATGCCCGGACTTTATCGAAACCGGTTACAAGCAAATAGACGAGCAAAAACAGCAGGGCGTTAAAAAGCAGGGGATAGTCGGTATGGAAGAGTGCGAAGGACAAACAGGCCAACAGGAGACAAGCCACTACAGATGAAAAGTTCACGGGCAACCCCTCCTTGTTTTTCCATATTTATTTGTAACCGGATTTGACAAGGATGAATATCTTCCTTGCGGCATAAAAAAACGGGAGCCCCGGGCTCCCGTTTACTTGTCCAAAAACAGCTGGTAAAACAAAACGTCGTGCCATACGCCGAACTTTTTGCCGACTTCCTTAAAGGTACCGATAAGTTCGAACCCGAAGGCTTCGTGCAGCTTGATGCTGGCTTCGTTGCCTTCCGTTACGCCGGAGATGACGGAATGATAGCCTTCCGCACGGCCCCGGTCCAGAATTTCCTGCGTCAGCCTCCGGCCGATGCCTTTGCCCTGGTGGTCCTTGTCCACGTAAACGGACAGCTCCACGGTCGGATCGTAAGCGGGCTTGACGCGGAACTGGGACAGGCAGCTGTACCCGGCAACCCGGCCCTCCCATAAAGCGACAAGCAGCGGGTATTTTCCGCCGTAATGGGAAAACCACTCCATGCGGTATTCCAGCGTCTGCGGTTCCAGGTCGAAGGTGGCCGCCGAGTTCAGCACGGAATGGTTGTAAATTCTCAAGATGTCGGGGACGTCGGCCGCCCGGGCCTCCCGAATGTCCAGCATGCTCATCACTCCTTGCCGCAGGTTCTCCGGAAACGGCGAAGCTGGCTTCCGGATTGACGGCGTATTGTTTTTCTTTTGCCCAGTATACTCCTCCCGGGCGCCGGTGCCAAGTAAACGCGAAAGTGGATTGTTCCGCTTTTCATGGTATAATACGGGGAGAAAATTGTCTGACCCGGAAGGCTCCGGGATGGGGGTGCCTGAAGCATGTTTCACGTTGGCGGCAATGTATATGAGCTGGTGAAAGAGAACCGGAACGGCTGGAACCTGGAAGCGTTCCGCAACCGGTACAGCGAAGTGCTCGACCGGTACGATTACGTCGTCGGGGACTGGGGCTACAGCCAGCTGCGGCTGAGAGGGTTTTTTAAGGAAGGCAATCCCCGCTCCAACAAGGAGACGACCATTGCCGGTCTTGAAGACTATATTAACGAGTACTGCAATTTTGGCTGCGCGTACTTTATTCTGGAAAAGGTCGGGCAAAGCGACCGGACCGACGCCGAGGAGATCGCGCGGCTGAGCGCGGCCGAGGCTGCCGATGCGGCGGAGGGAATCGCCGCAGCTGGCGACGAGCCCGCGGCCGCCTCCGTGCGCGCCGAGCGTGCGGAGACGCGCGGCGGGCGGCCGGAGGCATACAGCCGGGCCGAGCGCCCCGCGAAGCAGGGCCGGCCGGACCGGCGCGGCCGCGGCGAAGGCCAGGAACGCGGCGGCGCCTCGGGGCGGCCGGAGCGCGAAGCGGGCCGTCCGGCGGGCGGCGAGCGGTTCGGCAAGCCGGGCGGACGCGGCGGCCGCGGAGGCGAACGGGCCGAGCGGAGCGACCGCGCGGAACGCGGCGACCGGCCGGGCGGCGAGCGCCGCAGCCAGTCGCGGCGGCCGGGCGGCGAGAAGCTGTGGCCCGACCGGCCGAAAGGCGAAGGAGCGCGGCCCGACGGCGGAAACCGCCGCCAGCGCGGGGACGCGTCGGGCAGCGGAGAAGGCGGCGGCCGGCAGAAGCCTTCGCCGCCGCCGGGCCCCAACCGCTCTTAGAGCGCGGGGGGTGCCCTAGCTGCCGCCTCAACAAAACAGCCTTGTCCGGGAACGTTGTTCCGGACAAGGCTGTTTTTTGTGTTATTCGCCGGGCTCCTGACCGATAAAGGCACGCTGCACCCGGTTCCAGAACGGGTAAGGGCGGTACCGGGCGAACCGGATTTTGCGCGGGGATACGCTGACGCGCACCGCGCTAACATTGCTCCGCTGGAAGCTCAAATGGTCCAGCGACAGAAAAAGCGGCTTGTCCGCCTGCGGATAAATGTCGCAGTGATGATGCTTCGGCAGGATGAGCGGGGAACCCACCGTCCGGAACACCCGATTGTTGATGGAGGCGATTTCCGTAACCTGAAAGCATTCGATGGACGGGTGAATCAGCGCGCCGCCCAGGCTTTTGTTGTAGGCGGTGCTGCCGGACGGGCTGGAGACGCAGATGCCGTCGCCCCGGAACATTTCAAAAATGACATCGTTAACGTTCACCTGGGCAACCATGGTTTCCGCCACGCCTTTGATCGTAAACTCGTTCAGGGCCAGCCGCGTTTCAGTTCCCTCCGCCGAATGAATCTCGATCTCCAGCAGCGGGTACTGCACGATGCGCTCCGACGCTTCTCCGGCTGGGGCGGCCATGACGCGGGCCATCGTTTCCAGCTCTTCGGGGCGCCAGTCGGCAAAAAAGCCGAGCCGCCCGGTGTGCAGGCCCACAAATGCAATCTCCTCCAGCTTGTGCTGGTAACGGTGAAACGCTTCGAGCATGGTGCCGTCGCCGCCTATGGACAGGACGGTGTCCGGATTTTTCTCATCCAGAACCAGATTGTGGCTCTCCGCAAGCCGATGGAACGTTTCGTGCAGCCGGACGGATGTTTCATCGCCTCGGTTGATCACAAAGTACTTCAAACCGATTCCTCCTTGTCGTCAAAGGGAAGCCGCCTGCGGCGCGCTTCCGCCTTTCCGGTCCGCACGGCCGGCTGCGGTCCTGCTGCCATGGCTGCGCGTCCGCTCACAGGCCCGCCGCCCGTCCGGCCGCGAAGCCGGACGGGCGGGGAAGGCCCGTTGTTCGGACGTCCGCTCAGGTGACCGATTTATAATGCTGGGGCACTTCGCAGCGGTGGGCGAACAGCGGATGAGCCGGCCGCACGCGCACGGAATAATGCTCCAGGTGGTTGAGATGCGCCGGAATCCGGGCCCGGAAAAGCGTGCGGCCGCTGCCGAGCTCCTGCTCCGGCTCCAGCGGCACGTGAACGGGCTCCCAGACGCCGGAGGCCGTATCGGCATAGTAGACAATTTCCGCCGCCACTCCGAGGGAAGGAATGGTTCCAAGCCGCAGATCCGCTTTGACTTCCTTCAGGCCGTCGGGCTTCACGGTGCCCGGCACATCGGTCACCTTGGCGTCGCCCACCTCATTCCAGTGAACCGCAACCAGCCGTTTGAACTCGGCCAGCGTGCGGGCCGCCGCGCTGTCATCCTCCTGAAACCGGAGGAAACGGACGATAGCGGGGACATAGAACTGGTTGGCGTAATCCTGCACCATCCGGTGCGTGTTGTAGACCGGCGCCAGGGTGCGGATGGAATGCTTCATTTTTTGCACCCATTTGTCCGGATAGGCCCCGGGTGTGTAGTAAAGCGGAATAATCTCCTTTTCGAGCTTGGCATACAGAGATTCGGCGTTCTGCCTCTCCTGCGTCTGCCAGTCCGCGTCGTAGGAGGACTCGATCGCCCAGCCGTTCTCTCCATCGTAGCCTTCCTCCCACCAGCCGTCCAATACGCTGAAGTTCAGAACGCCGTTCAGCGCCGCCTTCTCCCCGCTGGTGCCGCTCGCTTCCAAAGGGCGAAGCGGGTTGTTCAGCCAGACGTCGACGCCCTGCACAAGGTGGCGGGCCAGGTTCATGTCGTAGTTTTCCAGCATGACGATCTTTCCCTTGAACTCCGGCAACTGGGACACCCGGTAGATTTCCCGGATCAGATCCTGGCCGGGGATGTCCGCCGGATGCGCTTTGCCGGCAAAGAGAAACTGAACGGGGCGGCCGGGCTGATTGACGAGTTTGGCCAGCCGCGGCAGATCCTTGAACAGCAGGTTGGCCCTTTTGTAGGTGGCGAAGCGGCGGGCGAACCCGATCGTCAGAGCTTTCGGATCGAGCAGGGCGGACGCTTCGGCGGCCCGCTCCGGGCCCTCGCCGTTGCGGGCCCGCTGCTCCTCCAGGTTGCGGCGGGCGAACTGGACGAGCTTTTCCTTCAGCTGCCGGCGCACGCGCCAGATCTCATCCCCGGGAACCTCGGCAAGCGCCTCCCAGACAGCGGGCTCCGCCTGCAAGCTCCGCCAGCCGGCCGGCAAATGCCGATCGTACAAGTCGCCCCATTCCGGCGCCATCCACGTGTCCGCGTGAACGCCGTTCGTAATGTGTCCGATCGGCACGTCGTCCGCCTCGGCCGCTCCATGGAAATCCTTGAACATGTCCCGGGAGACATGTCCGTGCAGCTTGCTCACGCCATTGCGCAGGGTGGAGCAGTTCAGGGCAAGAAACGTCATGTTGAACTGGTTTTTCGCATGGTCGTAGCCGAGCCGGACAATCCGGTCCCGTTCATAGGTGAGCTGGCCCAGGAACGGGTCCAGGTACCGGTGAAACAGCTCCATCGGAAACGTGTCATGACCGGCGGGAACGGGAGTATGCGTAGTAAATAAAGTGCTTGCGCGGATCAGCTCCAGCGCCGTGTCATAAGGGACCCCGCTGTGAATGTACTCGCGCATCCGCTCCAGCGACAGAAAGGCGGCATGGCCTTCATTGATATGATAAACCGACGGGTGCAGGCCGATGGCGCGAAGCGCCTTGACGCCGCCGATGCCAAGCATAATTTCCTGCGCGATCCGCATTTCCTGACCTCCGCCGTATAGCTGGGACGTTAACTCCCTCGCCTGCGGAGAATTGCCTTCAATGTCGGAGTCCAGCAGATAAAGCGGAATCTTGCCGATCCGGGCGATCCAGACCTTCAGTCTCACCCGTTCCCCGGCCGCGTCGGCTTCCACGATGATATCGCGACCGTCGATACGCAAAGGCCGGACCGGATGGTTTGCGAACGGGTGGTCGACGCGTTCGGCGTATTGGCTGCCGGATGAATCCAGCTTTTGCCGGAAGTACCCTTTGCGGTACAGCAGCCCGACGCCGACCAGCGGCAAGCCGAGGTCGCTGGCGGATTTCAGATGGTCTCCGGCCAGCACGCCAAGGCCCCCGGAATAGATGGGGAGCGACTCGTGAAAGCCGAATTCCGCCGAGAAATAAGCGATTTTGCAGCCGTTATGCTCCGGGTAGCGGGCGTCGAACCACGAGGGGGTTGCGAAATAAGCGTTCCACTGGCTGACGGCTTCGGCATACAGCGCCGCAAACCGTTCGTCTCCGGTAAGCCGTTCCCAGTCTTCCTGTGACAGGCCGCGGAGCATGAGAACCGGGTTGTGGGACAGCTGCTCCCATTTGTCGGGGGCCATAAACCGGAACAGGCGGTCCGCGCTCTCATTCCAGCCGAACCAAAGGTTGTAAGCCATCTTTTCGATAAGCGCGAAGCGTTCCGGCATGCGGTGTTCCTGGGCCATTGCGAGCACCTCTTTCTCGATTGGTCCATCTTTTGGGAGCCATCCGATTGGATTTATTCCAATCTATTATACAATCGTTTCAAAATCCAATGCAAAACCTTACAGGCGAGGAAACAGGCGATCAGTCCGGCCGCGGTCAGCAGGGAGACGGAGAACGGAAGAAGCCGGTCCGGCCAAAACGCGCCGCCCGGCCCGTAATCCGTCAACAGGCGGAACGGGGCAAAGGCGCTTTCGCTTGCCGGCAGCGCCGCCGCGAGCGGCTTGTGCAGGACAAAGACAAGCGCCGAGGCCATGAGGGCATGGAGGAGCCGGGCAGCCAGAAAAGGCATGTACCGGAGGTTGGTCCGGTGCAGCAGGCTGACAACCTGCGCGTGTACGGAAAGCCCGCCCCAGGAAAGCACAAAAGCGGCGGCGGCCAGCCGGGCGGGAAGCGCACCGTCCGCTTCGCCGGCGGCCCGGGAGCCGAGGGTGACTTCAAAGAGTCCCCCGACGAAGGAGCTGTTCAGCGAGGCGGGCAGATTCAAGGCATGCAGCAGCAGCCCGACCGGCCGCGAAAGCAGCTCCAGCAGGCCGCTGGCGGACAGCGAGGAAAGAAAGACGGAGAAAAAGACGACCAGGCTCCCGACCATAAGCACCATCTGGAGGGAAGCGTCGACGGCTTCGCGGAGCAGCCTGCCCAGGGGCCGCCCGTCGCGGAGACGCGCTTCGTGCATGGCCGCGAAGGAGCGGGCGAGCAGAGGTCCGCCGGGGGAGCGGCGCTTCCCGTCACCGCCGGCGGTCTCCCCCCGGAGAGCCGGGGAGCCGGAGCGGGAAGGGCCGGCGTTTTTTTCCTCAGCCTTTGGCTCCCCGCCTTCCCCGGTAAAGGAAACATTCCCGGATGTCCTGTCCGCCGGCTTCCTGTCCGCGCCGTTCGGGCCGTCCGTGCTGGAGCGCCTGCCGTGAAACCGCATCAGGAAACCGAGCAGCAGGGCCGACCCGTAGTGCGCCGCTGCCAGCAGCCCCGCTACGCGGACGTCTCCGAAAAATCCGACGCACACCGCGCCGATCAGGAACACCGGATCGGAGGAGGTGGTGAAGGCCACGAGACGCTCCCCTTCCTCCCGGTTGATCATCCCTTCTTCCCAAAGCCGGGCCGTCAGGCGCGCGCCCACCGGGTAGCCGGAGGCAAACCCCATGGCCATCACAAACCCGCCGATGCCGGGAATGCGGAAGAGCGGGCGCATCAGCGGATCAAGCAGCGTGCCGAAGAAATGCACAATTCCGAAGCCGAGCAGCATCTCGGACAGCAGAAAAAAAGGAAACAAGGCGGGAAACAACACGTCCCACCAGATGGCCACCCCCTGTCCGGCAGCCGCAAGCCCTTCCGCCGGGTACCGGACAAACAGCAGGAGAAGCGCCGCGGCCCCCAAAGCCGCCGCAGGCAAAAGCCGCGAACCGTTCCGAATCAAGCCGGACATCCCCTTTCCTGCTTTATGTGTATGAAGCGGGGGGACATCCCATGCGCCGGTCCGAAAGGTCCGGCGGCGCAGGCACAAATCTTCATGCCCGGGCCGAATCGTTTATGCTACAATGAAAATGGAAGCCGTTGCTTTATTTTTCTTCAATCATTTCGCACCATAGAGAGGAAGTCGTGTTGTGGTCGAGCCCTTATACCGGGTCAAGGAAACCTGTATGTATTGCGAAACGGCGTTCGAAACCTCCCGGGTTCGTTCCAGTTTCAAGAAAGCCTCCTTTACCGACACGGATTTTTTTCTTCGCTACAAGCAAATTAATCCGGATTATTATGTGGTGGCGGTTTGCCCGAAATGCGGGTATGCGTCGACCGAGAACTTCGGCCGCGAGCTTTCGCCGGCGTTTCGGACCCGCTTCGAGATGACGATCGCCAAACAGTGGAGCGGACGCGATTACGGAGGAGAACGCACTTGGGACGACGCGCTGCAGACGTATAAATTGGCGTTGGTATGCGCTCAAATCAAACAGGAAAAAGAGCGGGTGCAGGCGGGGCTGCTTCATCACATCGCGTGGCTGTACCGTGAAAAAGGAGACGCCGGACAGGAACGGCGTTTTTTGGAGGGCGCTCTGGAGGCTTACGTCAAAGTGTACGAGCTGGAGGGCGTAAGCGTCAACAATGCCCGCCTGATGTACCTGCTTGGCGAGCTGAGCCGACGGCTGGGGCATTTTAACGATGCGATCAAATGGTTTTCGCGCGTCGTAAACGATAAAAAGATTATGGATTCGGCGATGATCCGGGCCAGCCGCGAACAGTGGGCGGAGGCGCGGAAGGACATGCAGGCGCTTCAGGCCGGAGGAGTCCCGTCGGCGGAGCGCGCAAACGAATAACCGCCGGACGGGTTCGGTTGTCCGGCGGTGAAAGAATGGCGGCCTGGGCGTCAGCGAGAGGCCCGTCGGGCGGAAGAGGACGGCAAATCCTCATGCAGCGTATAGCGGTTTTTACCGTTCTCCTTGGACCGGTAAAGCGCTTCGTCGGCCTCGGCGATCAGGCTGTCCAGCCCGTCCGCGGGAGTGCGCGATATCGAAGCCCCGATTGATACGGTGACCGGACGTTCCAGCGTCTGCTCCTCGGGGACGAAGACGTGCTCCCGCACCGCTTTGCACAGGTCGGCCGCAATGCGGCCGACTTCATGCGGCAGAGAGGCGTGGCAGAGGACGATAAATTCCTCCCCGCCGTAACGGGCGACGTAATCGCGTTCCCCGACCGCCTGGCGGAGTACGCCGCCCACCTCGCGGAGCAGCTCGTCTCCAAACAGGTGCCCGTGCGTGTCGTTATAGGTTTTGAAGTTGTCGATGTCAATCATGAAAATGGCGACCTGGCCGCGCCGAACCGCGCTCGCGGCGATGGACATAAAGCTGTGCAGGTTCGGAAGCAGGGTGAGCGAATCGCGGCTGGCCTGAAGCTCCAGCCGGCGCTGGGTCAGCCAGTTGCGGCTTTCTTCGTTGTACATCGCGATCAGGATGGTCAGCGCCCCGACGGAAAATACGAACGTCATCACGTTCGCCTCCACCCAGTTGATTCCCCCGGAATCGGAATCGTACATTCTTGAAGAAAGCCGGATCACAAAGAGCAGGGCGCTGACGGCCAGTCCGTCCCGAAAGCGGAGCGGAACCGTTCCGTCCAGGTAGTCTTTTTTGTGCAGGAACGGACTGATCGCGGCCGGAAGAATGATACCGTGGATCAATTCGGGCCAGGACGCGGGCGACGCGATCAGGCAGTACGCTGCGGGAAGAACCGCCGCAAGCCAGGTGGAAGCCGCTCCGTAGCGAAGGCCGGTCATGATGAGCGGCGCAAAGCCGAGATTCATCAGCAGCCCGCGCGGCTCGGGAAGCAGCAGCATAAAAAGCGACGCCAATCCCGAGAGAAGCGGGACGGCGACGGACTGCAGCGGCTCGATCCGGGTTTTCACTTTCAGGGCGAGATAGCTCAAGGTGACCAGCGCGCTGATGTTGGTGAGCAGAAGAAGATAATCGTTCATGGCGACAACTCATTTATCGGAATTTTAACGTGGGGAATAGGTATGGAGTCCTATCTATTATATACGAATCTCCGAAGGGATTAAAGCGGCGGCGAAAAAAGACGGAACGCCGTTAACTGCGGCGCAGGCCGCGGCGAACCGTCTTGTCGGCGAGCAGAAAATCGGCGTCCGTATCGACAATCTTCAGCCGGTTGAAGCAGCAGGGAAAGACGAGAAGCTTTTTTTTGCCTTCATGGATTTCGGCGAGCTCCGCCTTCCTGAGCGGGAGTGTGACCTCGGCCGCCGAGCAGAACGGGCACTCCCGCACATATACGTCCTCGCCCAGGGTTTCATAGGGCCAGGTACGCTCGAAAGGAACCATCATGACGGGTCCTTCGGCCCGCCGGGCGGCTGCTCGGGCGACGGCTCCGCCGCTTCGTTCCGGGAAAGCTCGGCCAGCTTGGCCAGGAGAATGTGCTGCGGCATGTGCATCAATTGCTCGATCGGCACCTTCAGCGCGGCGGCGAGCTTGACGGCCGTATCGGCCGATATTTGCAAGGGTCTCATATAGAGCACCATCCTTTTTTTCATGCTGGGCTTCTCCTTCATTTAATCATAGCCGTGCGGGCGACTTCAACCCCGGCGGCACGGGGCGGAGCATTTCCGTTCCCGGTCCGAATGTGCTTTAATGGTACTATTGAACTGTGGAAAGGATTGGTGACGGCTGTGCAAGCACCGCTGAATCAAACGTGGGACCTCGAATCTATTTTTCCGGGAGGCAGCTCCTCCCCCGAATTTCAGGCTTTTCTTGACCGGCTGCAACAAAAAGCGGAAAGCTTCCGCGACCGTCTGGCTGCGGCGAAAGCTCCTGCCACCGCAGGCGATGCGGAGGCGCACGACTCCCTCATCGTCGACCTGCAGGACATTTTAACGGGCATTCGCGAGTCCGACTCCTTTGCAGGCTGTCTCGGAGCCGCCAATCAAGCCGACCGCAAAGCGGTGGCGTTGTCCGCCCGCGTCCGCAACATCGACGCCATTTTCCAAGGCGCCCTTGCGCTGTTTGACCGGTTCGTTTCCGGGATTCCGGACGAAGTCTTTGCCGGGCTTCTGAACCGCGAGCCGTGGAGCGGCGTCCGCTTCTGGCTGAACGAGCGGAGAACGCTCGCCAAAGAAAAGCTGTCGCCGGAGCTGGAGACCCTGGCGGGCGATCTGGCCGTTGACGGCTACCACGGCTGGAGCGAATTGTACAACACGACGGTAAGCCGCTTGCGGATCGCCTTTGAAGAGAACGGGGAAGTGCTGGAGCTGTCCGCCGGTCAGGCGTTCAACAAGCTGCACAGCCCGGACCGCGCCACCCGCGTGCGCCTGTTCGAAAAATGGGAGCAAGCCTGGGCGGACCAGGCCGACTTCTGCGCCGACGCGCTGAACCGCCTGGCGGGCTTCCGGCTTCGTCTTTACGGCCACCGCGGATGGGAGTCGGTCCACAAGGAGCCGCTCGCGATCAACCGCATGTCGGCCGAAACGCTGGATACGATGTGGAAGGTGATCGAGGAGAACAAAGCGATCTTCCTGCAGTACCTGGAGCGGAAGGCAAAGCTTTTCGGCGTGGATAAGCTGGCCTGGCACGACGTGGACGCACCGCTCGGCCAGGTTGAGAAGGCAATCGGCTATGACGAAGGCGCCCAAACGATCGTCGATCAGTTCGCTACCTTCAGTCCCAAAATGGCCGCGTTTGCGGAGCATGCGCTGGAAAACCGCTGGATCGAAGCGGAAGACCGCCCCGGCAAGCGCCCCGGCGGCTTTTGCACCCCGTTCCCGGTAAAGGGCGAAACGCGCATTTTCATGACCTATTCGGGTACGGCCGACAACGTCTCCACCCTGGCGCATGAACTGGGCCATGCGTACCACGATCATGTGATGGGCGATATGCCGCTGCTGGCCCGGGAATACGCAATGAATGTAGCGGAAACGGCTTCGACCTTCGCCGAAACGATCGTGAGCGATGCGGCGATAGCGGCCGAAACCGACAAGGACGCCAAAATCGCGCTGCTTGACGGCAAGCTCCAGAGCGCCATCGCCTTCTTCATGAACATTCAGGCGCGGTTTATTTTTGAAACGAATTTCTATGCCGAACGAAGAAACGGCCTTGTCTCGATTGAAAGGCTGAACGAGCTGATGGTGGAGGCGCAAAAGAAAGCGTACCGGGACAGCCTGAGCGAATACCACCCGCATTTCTGGGCGTCGAAGCTCCACTTCTACGCGACGGACGTGCCGTTCTATAACTTCCCGTACACCTTCGGGTTCCTCTTCAGCTCGGGCTTGTACCAGATTGCCCGCGAAGAGGGCAGCTCGTTTGAGGACCGCTACATCGCGCTTCTGCGCGACACGGCGTCCATGACCGTCGAGGAGCTTGCGCTGAAGCATCTGGGCGTAAACCTGCAGCAGCCGGAGTTTTGGCAAAAGGCGGTCGCCATGTCCGTGGAGGACGCCAAGCTCTTCCTGGAATTGACGGAGTAAACCGCTATATCCGCATCGCTTCCGAAAGGCGGAGAGACCGAGGGTCTCCCGCCTTTTTTTCGTGTCCGGAAAGGAGTAGCCGGTACGATGAAGGAGAAAAAAGTCAAAACCGGGCTGAAAAGGAAGAATGATGTAAAAATACCTGACAATTAATTTGGATAAAATGTGAAAACGAAAATGAAAACCGTTACAATTATTGACAGATTCACGCATTATCCCTAAAATCCAAAGAAATAAGATGTTAGGTAACTGTAAATTATACTAACATTGGTAATCCGGAGGAGGGAATGGGATGCTAGCGGAACGCAAAACTGCCGAAGAAGCCGCTTGTGACGCCTCGCGTGAAAAGAAGCCTGCCTGTCCCCGTTCCAAGCCGGGCGAAGCGGCCGGCGGCTGCTCGTTTGACGGCGCGCAGATTACACTTCTGCCGATAGCCGATGCGGCTCATCTGGTGCATGGCCCGATCGGCTGCTCGTCGACCAGTTGGGAGATGAGGGGGAGCCTTTCCTCCGGTCCCGACCTCTCGCGCTACGGATTTACCACGGATTTGACGGAGCAGGAAATTATTTTTGGCGGAGAACCCAAGCTGAAGGCCGCAATCGCCGAAATTGTCGAGCGGTTTCGGCCGCCCGCCATTTTTGTTTATTCCACCTGCGTGACCGCCTTGACCGGCGAAGACCTTGACGCGGTCTGCAAGAGCGAGAGCGACCGCTGGGGCTTGCCGGTGATTCCGGTCAACAGCCCGGGTTTCGTCGGCAGCAAAAACCTGGGCAACCGGCTGGCGGGCGAATCCCTGCTGGAATACGTCATTGGCGGCAAGGAACCCGAAACCGTCACCCCCTATGACATCAATCTGATCGGAGAATACAACATCGCCGGCGAGCTGTGGGACATCCGCGAACTGTTCAACGAGGTCGGGATCCGCGTGTTGGCCCGGATCACCGGTGACGGCCGGTTCGGCGAGATCGGCGGCGCCCACCGGGCCAAGGTTAATATGGTGGTATGCAGCCGCGCCCTGATGAGTGTCGCCCGCAAGATGGAGGAGCGCTACGGTATCCCCTACTTTGAAGGGTCTTTTTACGGGACTCGGGAAACCGCGTTTTCCCTGCGGCAAATCGCCTACCTGATGAACGATGCGGACCTGGAGTGCCGGGTCGAGCAGCTGATCGCGCGGGAGGAGAAAAAGCTGAAGGCGGAGCTGGTACACGCCCGTTCGGTGCTGAACGGCAAAAAAGCCGTGCTTTATACGGGCGGGGTCAAAAGCTGGTCGGTGATTACGGCACTTCGGGAATTGGGCATTCAGGTTGTGGGCGTCGGCACGAACAAGAGCACCCCGGAGGATGTTTCGCGCATCAAGGAACGGGTCAAAACCGATACCGTCCTGATCGATGAAGGAGGGGCGAAACGGATTCTCCAGGTTGCCAAAGCGAAGAAGGCCGACCTCATCATCGCCGGCGGACGGAATCAATACGTCGCGCTGAAGGAGCAGATTCCGTTTCTGGACATCAACCAGGAACGGCATACCGCTTACGCGGGGTATAGGGGACTGAAACGCTTGGCCGATCATTTGGTGCGTTCTCTGGAGCATCCGGTATGGCAATTGGTGCGGCGGACGCCGCCGTGGGCGGAGGTGTAAAGGCCGATGGCTGTAAAATCGACCGGCAAAGCGGCTGCCGTCAACCCGCTCCGTACCAGCCAGACGCTTGGGGGGACGCTTGCCCTGCAGGGCTTTTACCGGGCGCTTCCGATTCTTCATGGCGGACAGGGGTGCGCGGCCTTCATCCGTACGCTGATGACCGGGCATTACCGCGAACCGATCGCCCTTCAAACCTCCGCCCTTCTGGAAATGAACGTCATCATGGGGGCCGAAGCCAATCTGCGGGAGGCGCTGGATACGGTGATCGCCAAGCATGAGCCGGCCCTGATCGGAGTGATGAGCACCAGCCTGACGGATGTGGCGGGCGGGGATTCGCTGAAGTCCGATATCCGCCGGTATATCCGGGACCGCGGCCTTCAGGACCCGCTGCTTGTCAGCGCGGACACGCCGGAATTTTCGGGGTCGCTGGAAAGCGGGTTTGCCGCCGTGACGGAAGCGGTTATCGAAGGCATGCTGGAGCGGCTCAAAAAAACGGATCGTCCCCGCACGGTCAAAGGAAGGGTAAACGTGCTGGCGGGGGCGCATTTGACCCCGGGCGACATTTGGGAGCTGAAGGATTGGATGGAAAGGTTCGGGCTGGAGGTTATCGTCCTGCCGGACCTGTCCACCTCCTTATCGGGGCATTTGCTCACCGGCCATACGCCGCTTTCCCGCGGCGGCCAGCCGATGGAGGTGCTGGAGCAGATCACCACGGCCGAGTGCACCCTGGTGCTCGGCTCGCAGATGGAGCGGGCGGCAAAAAGGCTGGAGTCGGCCGGCATTCCGTACAAAGTGTTTCCTTCGCTGTACGGGCTGGAAGCGACGGACGAATTTATCCGCTTTCTGCTGACGCTGTCCCGCCCGCAGGTGCCGTCCAAGCTTGTCTGGGAGCGGGAAAACCTGCTGGACTGCATGCTGGATTCGCATTTCAGCTTTCTCGGCCGCCAGGCCGTCGCAGCGCTTGAGCCGGACCATTTGTACGGCATGGCGGGCTGGCTGAAAGAAATGGGGATCGGCCTTCGCACGCTGGTAGCGCCCTGTCCGACGCCGCTGCTCGAAGCGATGCCCGAGACGGTTTTGATCGGAGACTTGGGCGATTTGGAAGAGCGGGCCGAAGCGGATGATCTCTGGATCAGCAATTCGCACGGCAAGCAGGGAGCGTCGCGCCAAGGAGCCCTCTTCCTTCCGGCCGGGTTCCCCTTGTTTCACCGCATCGGATCGGCGATGGAAACCTCCATCGGCTATCGGGGAGGTCTCCGGCTGATTGCCGAATGCGCGAATTCCATTATGGAAAGGCAGGAATCAGCCCATGATGAAAATCGCGTTCGCCAGCACTGACGGACAAACCGTCAACGTCCATTTCGGCCAATGCGACACGTTCACCGTCTACGAAATGGACGCCAGCCGGTACGAGGAGCTCCCGGTCCGCCATGTGAAGGCGGGGACCGGGAAGGCTGCTCCGCCCGGCGCGGCGGAGGACCACGGCAAGATTGAAGCGCGTGTGGAAACGATCCGGGATTGCCATCTTGTATTTTTAACGCAAATTGGCGCTTCAGCCGCGGCGAGGGTTACGCGCAGCCGCATCATGCCGGTCAAGGTGGAGCACGGAGCCTCTATCGAAGGCCAGCTGAAGAAGCTGATGGAGACGCTGCGCAACAACCCGCCGGCTTGGCTGGCAAAAGCTGCGGCCACAGCCAAATAGCGCGTTCCCGTTGCCCCGGCATCTCGTTCTGGTTTCGTCATCCCGACGTAATCGGGTTGGACGGGAGCCGAGTCCTGGACCGCACAAAAAAGGCTGGACCGCGCTTGCCGGCGCGTCCAGCCTTTCGTTTCTTTGCTCGGGATCAGAAATTGAAAATTTCGATGGTGCGCTGTAGCTTGATGGCAATCTGCGACATGCGTTCCGATTGGGCCACCATGTCCTCCAGAGCGGCGATCTGCTCGTTCATCGCGGCCGACATCTCTTCCGTCCCTGCGGCCGATTGCTGGGTGATGGCGGAGATGCCTTCCATGGTTTGCGAGATTGTCCGCGCTTTGCCCACCATCGAATTGCTTTCTTTGGCGAAATTGACGATCAGCCCCGTGACGGAGTTTATGTTCTCCGCAATGTCCCGGAACACCGCTTCCGTATCCCCGATATGTACGCTTTGCTCCTGCACGACCTCCGCGTTGATTTCAATGTTACGCAGTGCGACCTTGACGCCTTCCTCGATGCTCCGGACGGAATTAAATACTTCGCGTGTCGAAGCACCAGACTCTTCCGCCAGCTTCCGGACCTCCTGGGCGACCACGGCAAACCCCCGGCCATGCTCGCCGGCCCGCGCCGCCTCGATGGAGGCGTTCAAGGACAGCAGGTTCGTCTGCTCGGCAATGTCGGAGATCGTCCGCGTGATCCGGGTAATGCCTGCCGCCTGCCGGGCCAGCTCGTCAATGGCGGCGGAAACGGCCGATGTCGCTTCAATGTTCCGGCGCATGCCGACCGCCTGGCTTTCCATGGCTTTGCGTCCCTTGTCGGCGAGCGCAACCATCCGTTCGGATTTCTCGCTCATTTCATTGGACGACTCCGCGTAGGTGCGGATGGAGGCTTCAATGCCCTGAATGGCGGCGGACGCCTGCGAAACGCCTTCGGAAATTTCCCCGGCGCCCGAGGCCAGTTCGCCGGAGGAAACGGTCATTTGTCGCAGCACCTGCGTCATGTCCTGGTTTTTCAGATAGGTGTTGTGGCTCGAATCCGCAACCTGCCGGGTAATTGTCACGGTTTCCTGGAGGATCTCCTTGAGCTTGTCGGTCATTTTGTTAAAGGAAACGCCCAATTCTCCGATGGCGTCATCCGACTGGATGGCAATTTTACGGGTAAAATCGCCGTTGGAAATGCTGAGAGCCATGCGGGAAATGTCGACAATCGGTTCTGTAAGCGCTCTCTCAATAAAGAATACAAAAGGCACGGACAGCAGCCAAACACCCAAAACAATCGCCAACCGGAGCAGCAGAGAATGCGAACCGCTAAAGATCAGGAACAGGATGGAATTGACCAGGAGAATCGTGGAGCAACCCGCAAACAGCTTCGCTTTGAACGACAGTTTTGAAAAGGTAGGCATGACAGCATCTCCCCGACTAAAATGTAAAATTACGGTACGCGTTCATTATAGCACGCCTTGGGAATTTAGGTCCATGATCTTCATCATATTGACATGAGGCATGCAATACATAGGCATAAAAACCTAAAATACCTGAATATTATGTAAAAAAATGTTGAATAAAAGAGAATAAAGTCCTATAATAATCCTCAAGTCCCAGAAGAAAACAATTGATTTTTTTTCTGGAAATGAAAGGAGGGAATTTTGTGATTGAATCGCTTCCGTTGCCCAAGCAGATGGACTACGTGTTTCGCGAGATTAAGCAGGAGCTTTGCCAGTTGTCGTCGGGAATCGTTTTTATTCAGATCCGCAACAATGTGATCGGTAAATTCGGTGTCCGGCACGACCCTGTGGAAAGCAAAGACGGCTGCATGAGAAGGGAAGAAGGGCTTTCGGAAGAGCATTGGAAAACGCTGCGCCAAATGGCCATCGACTCGCTGCGTTACAAGGTGCATTGGACACACGGGGAAATCTTCTACGAGTTTGCTTTGAAGAAGAGCGCATTGTGCGCGAGCGTGCAGTTCGAGTCGAATTACAACATGGCGAATGTGCTGACGCGCCTCGGGGCGAAACAGAGCTTTGGATTTGGCTGATCGCCACGGAGCCGAAGCCGATGCGGAAAACCCCCTCCCGGTCCGGGAGGGGGTTTTTCTATTGGTCAATCCGGAAGAACTAAGACCGGTCCGGCCGCGCTGAAAAGCGTCCTGACGCTTCTGTTAGCGGTTAAACGAACCGAATTGCGCCGATCCGCCTGCAAGCTGCTGCTCGGCGATTTCGACCAGGCGGCGGGTAATGTGTCCCCCGATTGCGCCGGTGTCGCGCGTTGCCATGTATCCGTAGTAACCGTCTTGCGGAATCTGGATTCCCAGCTCCTGCGCCACTTCGTATTTCAACTGTTCCAGCGCTTGGCCGGCTTGCTGAACGACGAGTACGTTCCGGTTGCGGCTTTGTCCTGCACCCATTGTTATCACCTCCAGTAATGGGTAGTATGAACAGTTCATTGAATAATACGCATGCCGCGGCAAATCTTTTTTGCTGGAAATATTATGTTGACTCCTTTTGAGACGGAAGCTTATAGTTAGATAATCCGAAGCGGGCGGTTCGGTTCGGTTATTCATGGAAAAAAAGAAATGTGCAAGCCGGACAAAGGATACGACATTGGAGGTCGACGAAACAGTGGGGAAATGGAGAAAGGCGGTTGCCGCCGCGTTGTGTTTTGCTCTGGTGATCGCGGCTTCTCCCGTGAAGGCGGAGGAAGCGGCTGCGGGAACGGAACGCATCCAGGAAGTGATGGAGGTTCTCGAAACCTATTACCTGAACGGCACGGACAGAGAGAAGCTGGTTGAGGCGGCCATCAAAGGAATGGTCGATTCGCTCGGGGATCCGTATACCGAGTATTTCAACGCCAAGGAAGCCGCCGACTTTATGGACGCTCTGAACGGCATTTATTACCGGATGGGCATCCAGTTTGAAACCGTTGGCGGCGAAGTCCGCATCGCCGAAGTGCAGCCGGATACACCGGCGGAGGAAGCCGGGCTTCAAGTGGGGGACGCCATTTTGGCCATCAACGGCGAAGCGGTGACAGCGGATACGTTTGCGGAGGTGCTGACGGCGCATTTTCCGGAAGAGGAGAATGGAACCGTCGCCTTGACGATTTCCCGGGCGGGAAAGAAAATGACGGCAAACGTTCGTTTTGCGAAATATGAAGCGCCGCAGGCGGGGGCGGAGATGTTTTCCGGGAAGGTGGGGTATCTCTTCCTTACCTCCTTTAATGAAAGAGCGGTGCAGGAGTTTGATGCGGCCTTGAGCTCGCTCCGCGAGCAGGGGATGCGCGCTCTGATTCTCGACCTGCGGGACAACGGAGGCGGCGAAATTCAGGCCGCCAAAGACATTGCGTCCCGGTTTATCGAGGAAGGCGTTTTCTTCTATGTGCGCGACAAGGACGGCAACGAGGAAACGGAATGGATCGAAGGCGGCCAAAAGGCATCGGTGCCCGTCGTACTGATGGTGAACGAATATACGGCAAGCGCCTCGGAAATGCTGACGGGCGCGCTCCGGGATTACGGTGTGGCCACGGTCGTCGGCACCAAGACCTATGGCAAAGGCGTGCTGCAGCAGGTGGCCGAATTTGAGCCGGACGGCGCGATTTTGAAAATTACGACCCACGAATATTTCACGCCCAACCGGAAAAAGGTGAACGAAACCGGACTTCAGCCCGATGTTTACGTGGAGGATGTTTTCGCTCAGCTCTTCAAAGCGCTGCGGAAGGCGGGGACAGTTAACTTTAACGTGGTGCTCGGGGGAGACACCCATTTTGTGAATGGGATCGAGTTTGTCGGCGAAATCCCGGTGATTCGGGAGAAAGGTAAGATTTATGTTCCGGCCCGTCTGGCGTCCGCGCTTTTGGATGGCGCGGCATCCTGGCAGGGCGGCAAAGCGGCGGGCGTCAAAATTTCCGGAAGCCGGGGCACCGCAGCCTTCGCGGTGAAGGACGGAAGCGCCGTTTCGCGCGGCGGCCTCTCCTACATTGACACGGAAAAGCTGAAAAGCCGGTTCCCGGGCTTCGGCTGGCAGGACAAGGACGGCCGTCTGACGCTTACGTACAAACCGGCAAATTGACTTTTCGCTCGTCGGGCGTATAATGGAGTCACAAGAGGAAACGGACGCGAAGACGGGAAAGAGTAAGCGGATCAAGTCTCTTCAGAGAGCCGGCGGGTGGTGAAAGCCGGCGGGACGGTTCAGCCGAATGGGTCCCCGAGCGTAAAGCCGAACCCGTCCGGACCGGCAGGCGGATGTCTGCGTGGTCGGTAACGAAAGTAGGCGGCACGGAGCGGCGCTCCGTTATCAAAGCCGTTCAGAGGCTGGCCTTGTCCGGCGCGGGTTGTTTTGCGTCCGCGGCGCAGGGCCCGCGAATGAGGGTGGCACCACGGTCTATCGTCCCTTGCGGCGATAGGCCTTTTTTGCGTTTTTAAAGTTCATGCCGAGTGGGCAAAGGAAAGGGGTTTGGCAAAATGAAACGGGTTTTATCGGGCATCCAGACGAGCGGCCGTCTGACGCTGGGCAACTACATCGGGGCGATTAAAAATTTTGTCCGCTTGCAGGACACGAACCGCTGCTACTTTATGCT
This sequence comes from Gorillibacterium sp. sgz306347, assembly GCF_059735245.1. Classification (NCBI taxonomy): domain Bacteria; kingdom Bacillati; phylum Bacillota; class Bacilli; order Caryophanales; family Paenibacillaceae; genus Gorillibacterium; species Gorillibacterium sp. sgz306347. Next base: position 174,831 of record NZ_JCAPET010000002.1, on the reverse strand, counting down.
GGCGGATCTTCACGCGGTGACGGTTCCGCAGGAGCCGGAGGCGCTCCGGTCCTACATCGAAGAGGTATCGCTGCTGTATATCGCGTCCGGCCTCGATCCGGACCGCTCCACGATCTTCCTGCAGTCCAGCGTGCCGAGCCACGCGGAATTGGGCTGGCTGATGACGACCATGACCTACATGGGCGAGCTGGAACGGATGACGCAGTTCAAGGACAAATCCGAAGGCAAAGAATCGATCGGCGCGGGATTGTTTACGTATCCTGCGCTTCAAGTGGCCGACATTCTGCTCTATCAGGCCGATCTTATTCCGATCGGCGAAGACCAGAAGCAGCATGTGGAGCTGACCCGCGACATTGCGAGCCGCTTCAACAACCGGTACGGCGAGCTGTTTACCATGCCGGAGCCGCTTATTCAGAAAACCGGGGCCCGGATCATGTCGCTGGACGACGCATCAAAGAAAATGAGCAAGAGCAACCCCAACGCGGGCAGCTTTATCCTCATGCTTGACCCGCCGGACGTTATTCGCAAGAAGCTGGCCCGGGCCGTCACCGACTCCGGCCGCGAAGTGAAGTACGATCCGGCCGCCAAGCCGGAAATCAGCAACCTGATGACCATCTACAGCCACTGCACGGGCATGAGCTTTGCCGAGATTGAAGCGAAATACGAGGGTCAGGGCTACGGACCGTTTAAAAAGGACCTCGCCGAAGCCGTCGTTGCGGAGCTGGAGCCGATCCAGGAGCGCTACCGGGCGTACAAGGAATCGGGTGAAATCTACAACATTCTCCGTAAAGGGGCCGAGGCCGCGGAAGCGGAAGCTCGTCCGGTCCTGCTGGAGGCGCGGAAACGGATGGGGTTCGTCAACCTGTAAGCGCACGCCGGCCATAAAAAAGAACCTGCGCTCCCGTAAGGGAATGCAGGTTCTTTTCGCATGCGATCCGGTTGCCTCTATTCCGCGGGAAGCTGTTCCGCCGCCTTGCGGCGCATCCGGGCTTTCATGATGAAGCCGGACCCGATAAACAGAAGCGTGATTACGGTCAATCCCCAAGCGGCCCAGGCCGAACGAAAGCTGAGGGCCAGGCTGATGCCGAGCATCAGGATAATGGACACGACGGCGTACAAAAGAGCGAGAGACGGTTTCATAGGCGGCATGGTCCTTCCTTATAAGGTGTACAAACCGTTCGTCCGGTCAGCGGGCAACGCCGGGACGAAGCTTTTTCTCCAAACGCGATTCGCTGACCCATCCGACATAGGAATGAAGGGGGCGAAACTGATCGTCCATGCGCAGTACGGCGATGAACGGATACTGCTTGCGGTAGCGGTAACGGACATCCGACCAGCGGACCTCGTAGCCGTTGTCCAGCTCCCGGACTTCCGCACAGGCGAAGGAGGAGAAGTACAGAAAAGCGGCCACATCCGGATGGCTGCGCGAAGCGTCGACGGCGGGATGCGTGTGGCAGGTGACCCGGTCGATCCAGCGGAGCTTTTCGTTTTTCAGCTCGCCGATAACAAACGTTCCGTCCTGCCTGCGTTTGACAACGTTCCATACGCGCATGCTAACGGTGGGAAACAAATAGATGCGGTCGCCGGTCTGGAAATCAGTATCCTGCAGCCGGGTTCTTTGCTCCAGCAGGTAATGGTGGATGGTTCTCCATACATAATACAAGGCGATCAGCAGATAGAGCGTCGGAAAAATCACCTGCGGCCGGACCGCCTGTAAGGCCCACAGGCAGATCGCAGCTATATGCGAAAAGAAGATAAACGGATCAAAGATGTGGATGATGTTCCACGCGATCCATTTTTCCGTGAACGGCTTGGCGGCCTGGGTGCCGTAGGTGTTAAACAGGTCCGTAAAGACATGAAAGACGACGGCCCCGAAGGTCCATAACCCGATGTGCAGCGCGGGAACCGACGGAAACAGCAGCGAGAGCAGCCCGGCGATCAGCACCGTCCATACGGCGAGCGCGGGAAGCGAATGCGAGGTGCCCCGGTGATTTTTTATATAAACGGCGTTTCCGCGAAAACGCAGCAAACCATCGGCGTCGGGGGCCTGAGAGCCCAGTACGGTTGCCAGCATCACGGCAATCGTTGCCGTCGTGTCTCCGGCCACGACCGGATCGAGCTGGGCGAGCCCGGCGAGACCGAGCCCGATGACGAGGTGCGTCCCCGTATCCATCGATGCTCCCTCCTGTCTGAAGATTTTGAACTTTTTCTTAGTGTACCACTTTTTTACCCAAAAAATGAGACGTTTACCCGATCTTTCTCGCTTTCGTTTCGCCATAAAAAAACCAGGGCCCGGGCATACTACCCGAACCCTGGCTCCGGCAGCCGCGTTAACGCGGAAGCGGTACTCCCGGAGGCGTAAAATAATTGAGCTGCTCGTCGAACGTGATGTAATCCAGGTTAACGGTAAGAAGCAGGAACCGCTTGCCGGTAACCGGATCGCTGATAATAATGTGGTCGCGTCCGGCGGCTTCCAGACGGCCTTTGAAAATTTTCGCGTTCCACTCAACGTTGTTTTCGAAAGTCATGTAGATTGTGGCGATTTTTCCCAGATTCAGGCGCAGAATGTTTTCCACATAGGATTCCTCTGTTCTGCCGGGAGGCAGAGCGCCCGGAACCGGAACGCCGTCAGGCGTTACCGGAGTTCCTGCGGGGACCGCCGACGGACTGGCGGGCATCATGCCGGCGGGTGCCATGCCGATGGGCGCCATGCCGATGGGCGCATTTCCGGTCGGCGCAAAGCCGGCAGGCGACACGCCGGCGGGCTGCTGCATCGGGAATTTCGCCCCTGCCCCGAATCCGGCCTGCGACCCGGGGCCATAACCCGTTTGGGCTGCCGGACCGTATCCCGGAAACATGGGAAGGCCCGCTCCCGCCGGAAAAAGGCCCGGTTGGGCCGCCGGTACGCCTTGCGGGAAGTCGGCGGCTCTGTCATCGTACTCGAAGAAGCTCATCGTGTTGATTCCTCCTTTTCATATGTAGGGCCGGGCCGTTCAGCCCTTCCCGTGCTCCGCCCCCCGGTCCGCCGCGGTCAGATGCTGGCATAAAGGCTTTCGCAGTTTTCCGGGGTGGGGGAGAAGAAACAGTGGCTTTTGTATTTGCCCGTGAAAGGCTGGTTGTACCATTGGCTCGGGCAGTCTCCGGTGGGACGAAAATACCAGAGCGAATTGGTGGCGGGGAAAAACCGTTTGCCGTTGATAACATCGCGGGCCAGCCTTCGGTCCCGATCACGCGCTCTCTGATAGAAATAGCCGAACTGGGTCGCCTCAAATCCTCCCGGACTTTGAAAGACCACGTTTCGAATGTTGTTGGTCCGGCGGAAATCGAGGCAGTCGGCCAACACCCGGTTGACGACGACGTTGCCGACCAGCTGCATGCCGCGGTCTCCTTCTCCCTCCGCCTCCGCCCGCATAAGCCGGGCCAGAAGGTCCACATCGCTGGAATTTGCCTTGACGACGGCCATCCGTTTCAGTCCTTTCCGCGCTGTCCGCTCGGCTTCGTTGGTGAAACCGGCTCTAAAGGAAGCATATGGGCGTTCCCCCAAAAGCGTTCCAACTATTTCAAGCGCGCAAAAATAAAAGCCGTGATAAATGTTACAAATTTATGAATCCTGTCTGTTTTTTACATTGTCAGGCCCGACCGGCTGTTGATATAGTGAAGAAAGAGGGTAAGAAATGAAAAGAAGCTGGGAGGGGTTATCAAACGGTGAGCAAAGAACTTGAAGCCCGCGAGGCGATTCAATTGATCGATCACGAGGAACCGGCCGGCGCCGGTCATTTTTCGTGGAAAGATTTTGTATACATTACCAAGCCGGGGATCCTTTTTTCCAATCTGATCACGGTGTTCGGCGGCTTTTGGGTGGCGTCCCGCTGGGACATCAACTGGCCCTTGCTGCTGTGGACGCTGCTTGGCTCGGCGCTGGTCATGGCCTCGGCTTGCGTCCTCAACAATTACCTGGACCGCGAGCTGGACGCCAAAATGGAACGGACGCGGAAGCGTCCGCTGCCTTCGGGCCGCTTGACCGCCCGACTGGTGTTCGCCTACGGAGTCGTGCTCGGCGTGGCCGGCCTTGCAGTCCTTTACACGCTGTCCAGCCCGCTGAATGCTTTGCTCGGCCTGATCGGATTTATTGTCTACGTGCCGATCTATACGGCCTGGCTGAAACGCACGTCCGTCTGGTGCACTACGGTAGGAGCGATTTCCGGGGCGATGCCGCCGGTAATGGGTTACGCCGCCGTGAACGGACTGGATGTCGTGGCGCTGATCCTGTTCGGCATCCTGTTTCTCTGGCAGCCGCCTCATTTCTGGGCGCTTGGCGTACGGCGCATGAAGGAATACCGCGCCGCGGGCTTCCCGATGCTGCCTGTCGTCAAAGGCGTACACGCAACCAACGTCAGCATGATGCGGTATGTGGTGCCGCTCGTTCCGGTGTCGATGCTTCTGTACTTCTACGGACCGCTAAACGTGGTGTATCTGATCGGAGCGGCCGCGCTCAGCCTCGGCTGGGTGGTCGTAGTCGTCAAAGGATTTCGGGAGCAGGACCATGACCGTTGGGCCAAAAAGGTTTTCGTGTATTCCATCAACTATTTGATGGCGCTCTTCATATTGATGATTTTGACCACTGTCCCGGCCTGACGACCGGCAGCAGGAAAAGGGTGTTCCTCCGTCATCTGCGATGACGTAGGGGACACCCTTTTTTGCAGTCGGGGGAACCTCTGGGGTTCCGGCTTTGGCGGGCAGTCCGATTGCGAACCGCGAAAGCAAGGGCTGCAAACAGGCCGGAAAGAATACCACTGCAGCACAGGATTGAAAAAATGCTTGCGCCATGGTCGAATAACGCGGGGGGAGCATGCCGCGGGGGCGGGTCTTAATTAGGCAGCCGCTGGTGGGACGCCTGAACTGTGGCCGATGGTTGACTGCTAGGGAACGGTTGCGGGCGGGTTGCTGCTGCTGGTTTGAGTGTTGGGGAAGTCGAGGGTGGGTTGCTGCTGCTGGAATGATTGTCGGTAGGCGCTGAGGGAATAGCAATCAGGTGCAGATAACGTCTTTTTGTTCTCCATCTTTCGGAGCGGTTTCATAGTGCGTGCAGTCGGACTGCTCGATCGTGCGCTAACGGTTGCCACAGCGGCTATTTGCCTCAAATAGAGGAGTTGAAAATTGTAACGGTTGCCACAGCGCTTATTTGCGTTTTTTTGCTTGATTTTGTCTGTTTTTTTCGAAATAAGCTCTGTGCCAACCGTTAGCGAAAAAAAGGGGCCGTTTTGGCGTGAATAAGCGCTGTGGCAACCGTTAGCCGGGCCTAAACGATTATGGTGCCAACCGAACGCCGCTGCTGGTAGAGCTGTTACCCGGAATACTGCATCCTGTAGCGCCGCTACCCGGTTTAGTCTGCTTTTCATGAAAAGCAGGGTGAGAAATCCGGGAGGATTTCTGCTTCTGGGAAGCCAGTCCCCGGTGCGGAAGCTTCTGGGAGTAGCTCGTTCCCAGGTGCGAATGCTTCCGGGGCTAGCTAGTCCCGGGCGCGGATGCTTCTAGGGTAGCTAGTCCCGGGCACGGATGGTTCTGAAAGGAGTTAGTTCCCGGGTGCGAATGCTTCCGAGGGAGCTAATCGTTTTCCCGGGCGCGGAAGGCGGTTTTGCGAAGCCATTGGGCTTCGGTCCGCCGCTCCTCGGGCTCCGCCGGCATCAGTGCGGGCAGGCTGGCCAAATACTCGTCCAGCCCCGCTTTTTCAAGCTGCTGGACGAGGTATTCGTCGGGCGTTCCTTCCACGCCGGCGTAGCCGCGGCGGGTGTAAATGTGCTCCGAATCGGGGAAAGCGTCCCGGAGCAGGAACCGGATTTTTTTGCCGGAGGAATCGTTATCGGTAAAAATGTATACCGGCAGATCGCCGACTTCCTTGCGCAGCCGCTCCAGCTGTCCCGTTCCCGGTGTTCCGAACGTGCAGAAGATCCGGACGTCCGGCGTCGTCAGGCGCCTGAGCCGGCTCCGGTCGTTTTTGCCCTCCACGATAATCGCAATCTCCATCGGTTTCACCCCGCCCCGGTATGAACTGGACGGCAATGCCGGGCTTGTCCGGCACGGGGCCGGACGGCCCGCGGTTTTCCGCCGTCCTTTTTATCTTACCCCGTTTGGGCTCCTCTGTTAAGCTGATCCAGGCCCGAACGGATGCAACGTCGGGTCCGGCTGGGTCGTCTTTTACGGGGAAGGGCAGATGGCGGAAGCTTCGCGAGGCGCCACCCGGGACGGCCGGACGGGCCGTGGCCCGCCCGGCCTCCGGACATCAGGCGGAAGGGGCCTCAGTCCGGACCTTCGCAAGGTTCTTCCGCGGCTCGAGGGATAACGCCGCCGAAGGTTTCCTCTTTAGCACCAGCCCGAGTAGAGAATGATCACAAGAAGAATATAGAGAACCAATACGATCCCGATTGCCGTCCCGTATGCGCCGACTGCACCCATTGCGCTCCCCCCTTTCCGGGCCCGGAAGGCCGTGACTTACCATACATCCTACGCCCGGCGGAGCAGACGGTTTGTGCATTCACCCATCCGCCCGCCCGATTTTAACGGCGGACGGCGGCCTGCGAACGGACCCGGAGCGGCAGGAAGAGGAGCCCGAGCATCAGCGCGGCGAAAGAGAGAAAGTACGGGGACAGGAACTCTCTTGCCTGTCCGGCCAGCACGGGCCCGGCAAAGGAGCCGATCGAGCTGGCGATAAACAGGAAGGAGAAGGCGCGGCCGTATCGGGCAGACGGGGTGTTTTCCGCCAGCAGGGCGGTCAGGGAAGGGAAGATCACCCCTTTGGCCGCTCCAATCAGGAAGAGGGTGGCGGGGAGCGGAAGCGGCCAGCCGACCGCCAGGCCAAAATAGAGCAGGGCGAGCATCAACCCTCCGGCGACGGTCAGCACCAGCGGAGAAAGCCGGACGGCGAACAGGAAAGCCAGGGAACACAAAGCTCCAATGCTGATTATGCTGAAAAGCACGCCCGAGGTAAGGAGCGACCCCTGAACCGCCCGCGAAAGAGGAAGCTCGAAAAAAAGAATGCCCTGAGCGCAGGATAACGCAAGCGGAACGCCGTAGAATGCCCAGGGAACCGGCTGGTCGGGCTGGACCGTCCGGGAGCGGTTAGGCTGCCGTCCCGCGGAGGCGTGAAGCGGCTGCTCCGTTTCCGCCCCTGCCTGCCGCCCGCGTTCTTTCGCCGCCGGACGGATTTCCGGCAGGCCCGCAAAGGAGATGGCGCCGAGCGCGACAAGCCCGGCTCCAAGCAAAGTGAACGACGGCCCGTAGCCCAGCCGCCCGGCCAAAAAAGCGCCTGCCGCCGGCGACACCACCGCCGCAAGCGTATGCACAAGGCCGTTGCCGTTCATCAGCCGGGTTTGCTGGTGTTCCGTTTTGGCGAGCCTCGCCAGCATGGCAAGGCAGGCGGGGGAGAGGAAGGCCAGCACGAACCCGCTCGCGCCGCGAACGGCCAGCAGCTGCCAAGGCTCGGAGGCGCGGGCCTGCAGGAGCAGGAGCAGGCCGCCGCCGATGAGGCTGAGCGCGATGAACCGGCGGCTGCCGAAACGGTCCACGGCATAACCGGACGCCAGGTTGCCCGGCAAGTGGGTGAGCGAATAAACGCCCATGATAAGGCCGATAAAGGAAGGAGCGGCCCCGAGCGACAAGGCGAACGGAGAAAGAATGGGGTACTGCGCATGAAGATCGAATTGGGCGATAAACATGAAAAGGTAGAGCCAAACTGCCGCTTTCACCGCCAACGCACCTGCCTTCGCTTCATTTTTGCTTGCGCTTTGCCGCCGCATCCGCGGCTCTTCCTAACTTGTACGCGCCCCCGGGCGGAGCTAGTACCGTTTCGGACAGGTTTTTGCCAGGAACCCGCGCTTATTTAAGCTTTCGCCGCGCCCGCCGCGGATGGTATGATAGAAGAAAACGAGAAGGATGAATACAATGGAGCAATGGTCTGCGTTCCTGACGGACCGCTGGTATGTGGTCGTGATCGCGATCGTGGTTTTGATACTGGTTTTGAAGCTGGTCAAGACGGTTATCAAATGGATTCTGGTGCTCGCCGTGGTGGCGGCCTTGTTTTACTACGGGTCCCAATACGAAGGGGATTTGAGAAGCCTGACCCAGACCGTCGCGTCCACGGTCACCGACACGGTGCGCGAGCAGGCGACGAAGCTGATGACCGAAGAAGCCAAGGAAGCCAAGTACACAAGCGACGGAAACGGAGGCTTCGTCATCGAATCGAAAAACGTGAAGGTGGAGGGCCGTGCGGGGGAGGATGAAGTGACGGTTACCGTACTGAAGCAGTCGTTCAAGATGAAGACGGACACCGTCAAGGTGTTCATCGACGAAGCACGCCGGAACGGATGAGCGGGATCAATTTTGTTTCCGTCGCCATCGCGGCGGTTCTGCTGTTCTCCGTTTGGGGCGGTTACCGGAAAGGAATCGCCGGCTCCGCCGTTCAGCTGTTCCGGTTTGCGGCCGACGCCGCTTTGACGGTCGTCTGCCTCGTGGCGGCCTGGCAGGGGGCCGAGCGCTTCTCGCCCCGGCTGGCCGAGTGGCTGATGGACCGGAACATCCGGATTCCGGACGGCGACCTGAATGCTTTCAGCCGGCTGTACTACACGTTTGTCACCGCGCTGCGCGATTTCTCGTATTTTCGGGCGGCGCTGCTGTTTTTTGTGCTGTATTTGCTGCTTCGTTCCGTTCTGTCCGCAGTGCTCTTCCGCTTCCTGGACATCGGCGGCGGAAGGCTCCGCAAAAGCGGCGGCCTGACCGGCTGGATCAGCGGTCTTGCCGGCGCGGGCCTGGGTGTCGTCACCGGCGCGGGCCGGGCGCTTCTGCTCGTGGCCATGCTGTTCGTGAGCACCTCGCTTCTGCCGCAAACCGCGTTTTCCGACTATGTCGGCGAATCGCGGATTTACCGGGAGGGGGCGGACCGCATCGTCGCTCCGCTCGCCGGAGACTGGCTGGCCAGCCGGCTGCCGGTCTTTACCCAGGCGGTTCAGGACGAGATGGCGAATATTATGCAGCGCCGTTACGAAGTGTTGGACGCCCAGGTGCCGGAAGGTGTTGCCGAAACGGCGGCCAGCGTCGCGGCCGGGGGTTCCACGGACGAGGAGAAGGCGCGTGCGCTTTACCGCTGGGTAGGCACCCGGGTCCGGTACGACTGGGACAAGTACGACGCGTATGTGAAGGACCGGATCTGGAAAGAACAAACCCCGGAGGACACGTACGAAACCCGCAAAGGCGTCTGCATCGATTACGCCCGGCTGTACGCCGTCATGGCCAAATCGGTCGGGCTTGAGGTCCGGGTAGTGACCGGATTGGGCGCTGACGGGCGGGGCGGCTACGGGCCGCATGCCTGGAACGAAGTGCAGCTTGAGGGCCAGGGCTGGGTGCCGCTGGACCCGACCTGGGTGTCGAGCGGCGGCGATTGGTTCAATCCGCCGGATTTCGCGGAAACGCATATCCGTGATGAAGCTTGAATGCAGGCCGCCAAGCCGGGGCGAACAAGACAAGGGGGAACGACGATTGAAAAAGCCGCTGTCGGCATACAAAGCCGTTTTTTTTGACGCGGGCGACACGCTTCTGACGGTGCCGGACGACCGCGTTCTGTTCCGCAATTATTTGGCCCGGCATTCGTTTTACCCGGACGAGGAACGCGTCGGCGACCTGATTCGCGAAGCGATACAGCGTTTTTACATCGACAAACCCTTGAACGCCGAGGTCGTCTGTTCCCCGGAATCGGACCGGACGTTCTGGAATGAAATTTACACGTACATCCTTCTCGCGCTGGACGCGGATCAGCTGTGGAGCGCGGACAAAATCCACGACGTCTGCGACGGGCTGTACGACTGGTTTCTGGAGCCGGTGAACTACGCCCTTTTCAGCGATGTTGCCGAAACCCTTGAGCGCCTCCGCGGGCTGGGCCTCCGGCTCGGTATCGTGTCCAATTTTGCGCCCGCGCTGAGTACCATTCTGGCCGACAAAGGCATTCTCGATTTCTTCGACCCGGTGATCATTTCCACGGAGGTCGGGCTGGAGAAGCCCAACCCGGCGATATTCCGGCTGGCGCTTGACGAAGCCGGGCTGCGCGCCGAAGAGGTGCTGTATGTCGGCGACCACGAAATCAACGACGTATGGGCGTCCGCCCAGGCGGGCATGGACGCCGTAAGGATCAAGCGGTATGCGTATCATACCGGCGAAGGCATATCCACACTGACGGAACTCGCTTAAGGACAGGAGGTTGTCATGCAAAATTCGTCGGATCTCGAACACGACCGGCAGAAGCGGGAAGGCCGGCTGCGCCGGCATTTCTCGCTCCGTATCAACATGTTCTTTTTCGTTACGTTTATTTTGTTTTCCACGCTGATCATCCGGCTGGCTTACCTGCAGTTTATCGAAGCGCCGGCCTACATTGCGCAAAAGAATTCCTCGACCAACGGCGTGGTCTATCTGACGCCTGCGCGGGGCAACATCTACGATGTGAAAGGGGCGCCGATCGCCACCTCGCAGTCGACGCAGACCCTGTTTTTCCAGACGGACCTGGCGTTCCAGGAAGCGGGAGCTTCCGAGAACAATAAAGCGAACCAGTACGAAACGACGTTAACGATCGCCAAGACGCTTGAGCAGGCGTTTGCCAAATACGGCGACAAGGACGCCAAAAAGCTCACCGCGCCGGAAATCTTTGAACTCATGGATACCGAGTATACCTATGAGGGCGGGGAGCGCACCCGGAAAAGCTACGGGTACTGGCCGCGCCGGATCAAGTCGGGGCTTACCAATGAGGAGCTGGCGTTCATCGCCGAGCACAAGGACGAGCTGCCGGGCATTGAGGTGCGGGAGGAAAGCATCCGCGAATACGACGACGACCCCAACCAGCAGGTCGCGGTGCAGCTTGTCGGCTACATGGGCAAATACAGCGGAATCGTCAACGGCAAAAATGAAGTGGGCGAGTTTTACCGCAGCAAAGGCGACCCGCAAAAGAAGGACAATCCCTACGCAAGCGATTATGTCGGCGTAGACGGTCTGGAATATCTTTATCAGGATGAGCTTCGCGGCGAAAGCGGCAAACGGGTGTATCCCGTCAACAACCGGAACCAGATCATCGGCGAAGCCGAGGTCACCTACCCGGTAAAAGGCAAAAACCTGTACCTCACCATCGACCGGGAGGTTCAGCTGGCCGGCCAGAAGGCGGTCAAGGAAACGCTGGAGAAGCTGCATAATCCGAGAAACAAATACGAGGCCCTCGGCGTAAAAGCAAACTCCGGCTATGCGGTCGCCATGGAAGTGGACACGGGCCGCGTCGTCGCCATGGTCAACTACCCGGACTACATGCCCGCAGATTGGTACGACATGTCCAACGAGCGCTATCAGGAAATCATGAACCTGATCCCGAACGGCACCATCCGCGAGCGCCGCGCCAACCTCCAGGACCCGAAGGAATTGGCCAAGCGGGCCTCTTCGCTCGTGCCGCTCGGCTCGACGATCAAGCCGCTGACCGTGCTGCTCGGGCTGAAGGAAGGCTTGATCGGACCGTACGAGTCGTATTACGACACCGGCAAGATCACCTACGGGGCCGACAACAAGGCCAAGGTAGCCAACTCCGAGCCGGGCGCGCGCATGCTGAACCCGACGAGCGCCATCAAGTTCTCCTCAAACACCTTCATGGCGGAAAAAATCGGGCTTGGCCTGTACAACCGCTATACGTATTACGAAAACAAAGGCACGACTCCGCTGGACGTCTGGGACAGCTACATGAAGAGCTTCGGCCTCGGCCTGAAGCCGGGCAGCGGCCTGCTCGGCGAAGACGACGGCTACCGCGATTACGTGCTGGAAAACGAGAGCTCGCAAACCCGGCTTGTCTTGTCTTCCTTCGGACAAGGCGCGAAATACACTACGCTGCAGCTTGCGCAATACGCCGCCATGCTGGGCAACAAAGGCAAACGGATGAAGCCGATCTTTGTCGACCGGATGACCACGTACGACAACAAGGTGGTCAGCACCTGGAAGGACGAGATGGAGGTATTGAGCACCGCCGATTTCACCGACCAGCAGTGGAAGGTTGTACACGACGGGATGCGTTCGGCGGCGGAAGGCTTTGAAGACGGCGCGCTGCCGTTCGAGGTCGCCCGCAAAACGGGGACCGCGCAGGCCTCGATCGCCGGTCAGGACATCAACAACGCGACGTTCATCTCGTTCGCGCCGGCCGACAAGCCGAAGCTGGCCGTCGCCGTCGTGGTGCCGGAAGGCGGCTACGGCCGTTACGGAGCCGCTCCCATTGCCCGGGCGATTTACGACGCCTATTTCGGCATCAAACCGGAGGCGGAAGGAAACGAAGGAGGCGCGTCCGGGGTGACAGTCAACCCTTGACGGCCGAAGGAATAAACACGCGCCTGCCAAAACGGAACCGATTCATTCGGTTCCGTTTTTTTGTGCATAATTATGCAGGTACAAAGTCCTATTCAAATCTTATAATTTTACAATTATAGTAATAAATAGACATAACAAAATAAGGTGAAATGGGGAAAAATTATGGATTTCCTGCGCAAGTGGCTTTGGGCTGTTTTCCTGCTGCTCGGGTTGGCCGGTTTCGTATTTGTATGGCTTGTCATTCCGAGGGAACCGGAGATTGAAAACGTTTGGCATTTGGCCGCGAAGCTGGTTGCCTACGGCTTTATCCTCGGGTTTATCGCCTTTTTCCCGAGCCGGCTCAAGTACGGCTTTGTTCTGGTCTACTTGCCGTTCCTCGTTTTCCTCGGCTATTTGATTCCAAGGGTGAGTTTTTTCGGAGTAACGGGAAATGTAATCGTTACCAATTTTGAAACCGTCGGCGAGTGGTACACGCTGCTGTACCTTCTGGTCGTTCAGATGATCAATCTGACGGTAGCCTTCGCGTATCGGATGGGGGGAGGCACGCCGGGACGGACGATAAAAATCTCGCTGCTCGCCACCATCACGCTGTTTTCCGGTTTTCTCGACCTCGCCTTTTATACCATCAATCCGGTGGATGTTCCTGAAGGCGGTCTGATTTATGCGCATCACATTACCGTGATTGTGGGCCGGGCGCTTTCCTATAATGAAACCATAGTTTTCGCGCTTTGCCACCTTCCGCTCTTCCTGCTGGTGCTGGCGGCGCCTTTGGACAAGTGGTTCCGCGGGATCGCCGAACGGCTGGAAAACCGGACGGCCGCCAAGCGGGAAAAACCCGCTGTGCTGTGACGGCGCAGGGAGATGCCCGACGATGAGGGCCCGAGCGGAGAGAGGACTGGCCGGCACGCTTCTCCGGAGGGCGCTGCATAACGCGGAAGCGGTCCGGTTTGCAAAAAACATCGGCTTAACCTTTGGCTTCAAAGCGCTGTCGCTTGCGGCGACCTTGGCCGTTTCCGTTCTGTGCGCCCGCGAGCTGGGGGTGGAGGCCTGGGGCCGGGCGGGGCTTGTCGGAAACGTCGCCAATCTGCTGCAAATTGTGCTTACGCTCGGCTTGTACAACGGGATCGTCAAGTACGGGCCGCTTGCCTCCCCCGGCGAAGGACGGGAGCTGATGGGGACGGCGCTTGCGGCTAATCTGGCCTTCACGCTGGCGGGCGCCGGCTTGCTGGCCGCTGCCGCTCCCGCCGCTGCGCAATTGTTCGGGCTTCGAGAGGAGCTTTGGCTCTGGGCGCTCGGCTACGGAGCGGTGATCAACCTGTACATCCTGAGCGAATCGTTCCTCCGGAGCCGGCAGCGATTTCTGGCCATCGGCCTGTACAAGCTGTACGGCTCGCTCCTGATGCTGGGCGCGGCGCTTCTCGGGCTCTATGCGTTTGGCGCTTCGTCGCTTGCCGTGTATCTGGTGCCGATGATGGGCTATCATGCGGCTTTTTTCATCGCCGCGCTGCGAAAAAGCGGCTTGCGGCCCTTGCAGGCGAGCCTCCGGGCACTCAAAAAGCTTATGGCATTCGGCTCCTACACCATGCTTTCCACACTGGTATCGACGCTGCTGTTTACGAGCGACCTGCTTTTTGTAAACCGGTTTGCCTCCGACTATGACCTGGGCGTATATACGGTTTACCAGAGCACGATCCGTTCGCTGTTCACGATCCTGTTTCACGATGTATTTGCCGTTGTTTTTTTGCCGATGATCGCCGGGCGGGACAAGCTTGAGATCGACCGGCTGCTGCTCCGCTTTTCGGCGCCGCTTGCGCTGCTTATCGGGCTGGGGGCGGCCCTGCCGACGGCGGCGCTTGTGCTGCTGTACGGCGATTCGTTTCCGCTGGACTGGACTTATGTGGCGCTTACCTCTGCGGGCATTGCGCTGAACGTGCTGTATTTGCTGTTTGTGGCGGTGGTTTCGCTGGACGGCGTAAAGGCGGCCAGGCTGGCCTTCGCCGCGCTGCTTGTCCCGCTTCCGGCGCTGCTGCCGATGCAGTATTTACTCGTCCGGGAAGGAGGCATCGTCGGCGGAATGGTTTCCGTCATCCTGCTGAACGGGGTGCTGCTCGTCTCCTTTCGGCTGGCGATCCGGTTTTTTTACCGCCGCGAAGGGAACGCTTCGCCGCCAATTTTGGAGGATACGGGGAAGGAGGGAACCCGGATTTGATTCGATACAGTATTGTCATCCCGACTTACAACAACAAAACGTTTCTCCGCAACACCCTGGAAGCCCTTGACGCGCAGTCCGGGATGGAGCCGGGCAGCTTCGAGGTGATCGTGGTGGACGACGGCTCCACGGACGGAACGGGCGACGAGGTCAAGCAAACGCCGCGCTCGTATCCGCTCGATTATCTTTATCTGGAACGGGAGGCGGTATCCTGCCGGGCCCGCGTGCGCAACCTCGGCTGGAAAAGGGCGCGGGGCACCTGGCTGGTGTTTCTCGACTCCGACATGATTGCGGCCCCGGATTACATGCGGGAGCTGGACCAGTACCGGCAGAGGGACGAGCGGATGGTCGTCATTGGCCTGCGGTACATGCTGAAGGAGCCGGTCTCCCTGGAGGAGATCCAATCGGGAAGCTTGTTCAAGCGCAGCTACCGCTCGCTGGATTACATGGAAGCGCGGCATTTCGAATGCCAGATCGCTTCGTTCAACATGGCGGCCCTGCGCCATCCCTGGCAGTTCGTTTACACGTGCAGCCTTGCCTTGTCCAAGGAAACAATGGAGGAATTGGGCGGGTTTGACGAGGGGTTTACGGGCTGGGGGCTGGAGGATACGGATTTCGGCTACCGCTGCCACAAAAAAGGGCTTCCGCTTGTCTGCCATCCGGGAATGGAGGCTTTGCACCAGTACCACGGAGAGGCATACGGGGATTTGCGGACCATGGAGCGCATGGTCGATTGGGACCGGAATTTGACACGAATGTACCGCAAACATCCATCGCTTTCCAAGGAGCTTCCCCGCCGGGTCGTCAACCTGTCGTATTTTCTTGGAAGGACCGTCCAAATGCTGATGCGAAAAGAACGCAGGCGCAAGGTGCATCGGCTGGTGCTCTCGGAGGAAAGCGGGCTCGCGCCGCTCAAGGAACAGATTCTCGCCCTGTCGGGCGGGCCGGGACGCCTTATCATCGTTCGGGACGAAGCGGAAACGACCGACCTGCCGCTCTGGATTCAGCTGCTCGGGCATACGCCAAGCGAAATTCGCTATTATCCCGCTTCTTACTGGTTTGATCCCAAGGAGGTCAAACGGTACTGCCGCAAGGTGTTTACCGTGCGGCGCAAGTGCATTTTGATGCAGCGCTCCGCCCGGCTGGTGCTGGCCAAGCTGGGCAAAGCGGTCCGTTCGGGCCGGAAGACCGTTCTGGAGCGTCAGGCTTAAACGGCCGAAGAGCCAAAGGGAGAGCAAGCGAATCAATCGAACCTAAGGAGGCCGAGCGATGCAAGCGGGCAAAGAAACGATACGGTTGCCAAGGAAAGTCGCCTTCATCGACACGCTGCTGCTTTTGCTGACTCAGCTTCGCCCGCGCCAATGGACAAAAAACCTGCTCGTTTTCGGGGCGCTCGCCTTTTCCCGGGACAAGCTGAATGTGGAAGGGATTTCGCTTGATCTGATCGCTTTCGTGCTGTTCAGTTTCACTTCCGGCTGCGTTTACATCATGAATGATTTTGTCGACCGCAAAGCCGACCGGCTACATCCGGATAAATGCATGCGGCCGATGGCGTCGGGACGGCTGAATCCGTTTCTGGCGCTTTCCTTCGGGGCGGCGCTCTTGACGGCTTCGCTCGGCTTCGGCTTTTACCTGAACGGGGAATTCGGCTTTCTCCTGTCCTTTTACTTTCTTCTGAACGTGCTGTACTCCCTGAAGCTGAAGCAGGTCGTCATCCTGGATTTGATGGTGATCGCCGCCGGGTTCGTCCTGCGCGCCGTCGCCGGCGGGGTGGTGATCGGCACGCGTTTTACGCCCTGGTTCCTCATGTGCGTGTTTCTGCTTTCGCTTTTCCTCGCCATCGGCAAACGCAGACATGAGCTGCTGCTGCTCGAGCACGCCAAAGGCTCCCATCGCAAGGTGCTGGATTCGTATTCGGAATCGCTGCTCAACCAGATGTCAGGCGTCGTGACAACGATGACGATCATGAGCTACTCCCTTTACACCTTCCTTTCCGGCAACTCCGGTTATCTGATGCTGACCATCCCCATTGTCATTTACGGCATGTTCCGGTACTTGTACCTGATTCACATCCTGGGAAAAGGCGGCAAGCCGGAAGCGCTGCTTTACCAGGACAAGGGCATTTTGTTCAGTGTGCTGGTTTTCGGCGGCGCGGTTGTGGCGATCATTCAAGTGGGGATGTGAGCGGAACACCAGCCGTCCCGTCCATATGTACAACTGCGGGTTTTCGCCGGCGGTCAGATGAAAAGATCCAAAAAGAAGGACGCCGTTCCCATCCTTTGGGTTCACGGCGCCCTCTTTTGCGCTTGGCATGCCTATATACAGTTTGCTTGCAAATGTTTATGGAAAAAGCGCGATTTGTTCTTCAGCGGCCTGTGTAAAGCAGGCCGTTTTTACGTCGCGCGCGCAACGATAACCTCCGCCGCTGTCTGCCGCCGCGAATGCCGCCCGCGTGCGAGCTCTCGGCCCCGCGTTTAGCTCGCCGCTGTGGAGAAGGGAGCGCCGGCCGTCGGTTATTCCAGCCCCGCCGCCCGGTATACGCGGGCAAACCCTTCCGCCGAACGCGCCAGCAGCTCGTCCTGCGTGCCTGCAAGCGGGCCCGGTGTCAAAATTTCCTGGGCAATAACGCCCTTGTAGCCGATCTGGTCCAGCGAGCGTACGAAAGCCGCCAGGTCGATTGCTCCTTCGCCGGGGAACAGGCGGTCGTTGTCCAGAACATCCTCCACCGGAACAGGCTTGGCGTCGTTGATATGCGCATGGACGATCTGCTCCGGCCGGAGCTTCCGAATGTCATCCGCCGTTCCGCCCGTTGTATGCCAGTGGTAGGCGTCGTACAAATAACCGATATTTTTCTCTCCGATGGCGTCAAACCAGTCGAGGAAGTGGTCCGGCTCCCACAGGAAGGGATGCTTCCAGGCGGTCCGCAGATGATGCGGGCCGACGAACTCCAGTCCGAGCCGGATGCCGTAGGCGCCCAGAATTTGTGCGCACTGGCGCAGACGGCGCGTGGCGAGGGCCATAAACCGGACCGGGTGCAGGTCCGTGGCGGGCAGCACGTAGGTACAGCAGGCCGTGCAGCCGAGCGCCGCGGCCGCTTCCGCGTCGGCCGCAAGCCCGGCGAGTCCGGCGCGGAACGCTTCCTCTCCGGCCCGCCACTCCACGGACAGGCCGATGCTGCCGATCCGCACGCCCAACCCTTCCAGCAGCTCGCGCGCGCCTTCCGTTCCTTTAGCCGCAAGCAGCCGGCGGATTTCGCCCCCGTCCGTGTCCACCGCGCCGAACCCGTACTTCGCGGCCGCAGCCGCATACGCTTCCAAGCTTGCAAACCCGCCGATGCCGGCTGTCGTTAATCCTTTTATCATGTACGATCTCCTCCTGCCTGATTGCCTGTGCCCTGATTCAGTTCCACTTTACCCTGTTTGCCCCGAAATAAAAAGAAGATTGGCGAATTTCCTTCCCGGTAGGCGTATGGTATACTTATTTATCGTGAAATCGTCCTAAGGCGCGGTCTTTTGACCAAAGAGATAACGGCAAGGCTCCGGCAACGGGGCTTTCGGAAAATGTGGAGAGTGGTTAACGTGTGCGGGATTACAGGAATGATGTTGTTTGACGGAAACGTTCCGTCCAGGGAGACTCTGAAGCGCATGACCGACGTCATCGCCCACCGGGGTCCGAACGATACCGGATTTTTGACCGAACCCGGCGTGGGGCTCGGCTTCCGCCGCCTGTCGATCATCGACATCCGGGAAGGACATCAGCCGCTGTGCAACGAAGACGAAACCGTTTGGATCATATTCAACGGCGAAATATACAATTACAAGGCGCTCCGCGCTATGCTGGAGGACCGGGGGCATGTGTTCCGGACCCATTCCGACACGGAGACGATCGTCCACTTGTATGAGGAATATGGGGAAGCCTGCGTGGGAATGCTGCGCGGGATGTTCGGCTTTGCCATCTGGGACCGCCGGAAGCGGATCATGCTCGCGGCGCGGGACCATTTCGGCATCAAGCCGTTTTACTACCATTTCAGCGGCGACCGGCTTGTGTTCGGTTCGGAGATCAAGAGCATCCTGGAAGCGGAGAATGTCCGCCGCGCGGTACGCACGGAAAGCCTCATGAACTATTTGACCTTCCAATACGTGCCGGAGCCGGACACCATGTTCGAAGGCATTCAAAAGCTGCGTCCGGCCCACTACCTGAAAGTGACGGCGGACGGCAAGATGAGCGAGGTCCGCTACTGGGACCCGGCGTTCGAGCCGACGGACCGGCCGTTCGGCGATTATGTCGAAGAAATCCGCGCCAAGCTGCTCGATTCCGTCGAGCATCACCTGGTGAGCGACGTGAACCGGGGCTGCTTCCTGTCGAGCGGCATCGACTCGACGGCGATGGCCGCGCACATGCGGATGTTCGAGCCGATCAAGACCTTTTCCGTTGGCTTCGAAGGGGCCAACAACGAGACGGTGATTGCCGCCGAGACGGCGAAGGCGATCGGGACGGACCATTACGCCAAAATCATCAGCGAAGACGATTACTTCAACAGCCTGCCAAAAGCGGCCTGGCACCAGGACGAGCCCGTGGCCGACCCGTCCGCCATCGCTTTGTATCATCTGGCGGAGCTGGCGAGCCAGCATGTCACGGTGGTCCTGTCGGGCGAAGGGGCGGACGAGCTGTTCGGCGGTTACCGCATTTACCGGGAGCCGGGCTCCCTGCGGGCGCTCTCCTGGCTGCCGCTTCCGCTGAAGCGCGCCGTGCACGGACTGGCTTCGGTTCTGCCCGCCGGCACGCCGGGACGGAACTTCATCCTGCGGGGGTCGACTCCGCTGGAGGAACGCTTCCTGGGCAACGCCAAAATTTTCACCGAGGACATGAAGGCCGGCGTGCTGCAAAAGGGAGCCGACTTGCTCGGGACCTACAAAAACCCGCTGCAAATCGCGGCGGACTACTACGCCAAAACCCGCGGACTCGATCCGGTGACCCGCATGCAGTACATCGACATGAACCTGTGGCTGCCGGGAGACATCCTGATGAAAGCCGACAAGATGACGATGGCCCACTCGCTCGAGCTGCGCGTGCCGTTCCTGGACAAGGAGCTGTTCGAGGTGGCGCGGAAAATTCCGGTGAACTATCGTCTTGGAGGCGGAACCACGAAATATATATTCCGTAAAGCAATGGAAGGGATTATTCCCGACTTTATCCTGAACCGGCCGAAGCTGGGCTTCCCGGTTCCGATGCGCGACTGGCTGCGCGGCCCGCGCGGAACGCAGCTTCTGGAGCAGATCGAGGCGGGAGGCATCGGCGACTTCGTCCGGTTTGACGCGGTCGAGCGGATGCTGGCCAGCCACCGCAGCGGCCAAGGCGACTACGCGCGACGGCTGTGGGTGATCTACATGTTTGCGCTGTGGCACTCCGCGTACATGCTGCCGCAGGCTTCCGGCCGCGGCGTATCGGTAACCGGCTGACGGAGAACACCGGCCGGGCCGCTTCAGGCGGTCCGGCGCTTCGATCCGGCGCCCCTCGCGCGGCGCCGATATAAAGCGGCAGACAGCCACAACAGACGGAGGTAGAGATGACCGAGTACAAACTGATCGCGCTGGATATGGACGGCACGCTGCTGACCGACGACAAGAGGATTTCCCCGGAAAACCGCAAATGGATCCACCGGGCCATCGAGCACGGAATCACCGTCATGTTCGCCACCGGGCGGGGCGTGCAGAGCGTCGAGCCCTTCGTGCAAGAGTTGAACCTTCGTTCGCCGATGGTTTCGGTGAACGGAGGCGAGGTCTGGGAAGCGCCCGGCGCGCTGAAAACGCGGCATGAGATGGAAAAAGACTGGATCCGCGACCTGCTCCGGCTGGCCGAAGAGCACAGCATCTGGCATTGGGCCTATACGGTCGAGGGCATGTTTAACGCGGAGCGCTGGGTGGACGATATCGAAGCATTCCAGTGGCTGAAATTCGGCTATTACTCGGAAGACGCGGAGGTGCTTGCCCGGGTACGCGCCCTTGTGGAGGCGCAGGACCGGTACGAGATCACCAACTCGCATCCGTTCAACATCGAAATCAACCCGAAGGGAGTGAGCAAAGCCAGCGGAATCCGCGAGGTATGCGAGCTGCTCGGCATCGGCATGGAACAGGTCATCGCTTGCGGCGACAGCCTGAACGATTTGCGGATGATCGAGGCGGTCGGGCTTGGCGTCGCCATGGGGAACGCCCAGGAGGCGGTGAAGCAGGCGGCGGACGCGGTGACGGGGACGAACGAGGAAGACGGCGTGGCCCAGGTCATTCGCCACTATATTTTTGGAGAGAAGGGATAACCTTTGCTGTCCGTTATCGGCTGGATCATCATTATCGCGTTGTTCGCCATCGGGATGGCGGGAACGGTGTATCCGGTTTTGCCCAGCGTTGTGGCGGTGTACGCCGCCTTTTTCGTGTACGGCTGGTTTTTCGGGTTCGAGCCCTTCGGCTTCTGGTTCTGGTCGATCCAGACGGCTTTTTTCGTGGCGATTTTTGTCGGGGATTATGTGATAAGCGCGCTAGGCGTGAAAAAATTCGGCGGTTCCCGCGCTTCCGTCATCGGAAGCACGGTCGGGCTGATCATCGGCCCCTTTGTCCTGCCGTTTCTCGGTCTTATTCTCGGCACGTTCCTCGGGGCTTTTCTTGGCGAGCTGACCACCGGCGCCGGACCGAAAAAATCGTTTAAAGCGGGCATCGGCTCGCTGGTCGGCTTTTTCTCGAACGCGGTGGTCAAGATATTCCTGCAAATCATTATGATTGTTCTGTTCTTTATTTGGATTCTTTTCTGATTCCACAATCCGCGATGAGGTGATCCGAGATGATCAAGGTAACGGTTTGGAACGAATATTTGCACGAACGGGATGAGACCAGCACGGTCAAAGACGTGTACCCCGAGGGCATTCACAAGGCGATTGCGGACGGCATCGCCAGCGAAGACTTTGAAGTCCGCACGGCCACCATGGACCAATTCGAGCATGGCTTGACGGAAGAAGTGCTGAAGGATACCGACGTGCTGATCTGGTGGGCTCACAAAGGCCACGATCAGGTGACCGACGCCATCGTCGAGCGCGTGCACGAGCGTGTGCTGAAGGGCATGGGGCTGATCGTGTTGCACTCCGGGCATTTTTCGAAAATTTTCAAAAAGCTGATGGGCACGACCTGCGACCTGCGCTGGCGGGAAGCCGGCGAGAAGGAGCGGCTGTGGGTCGTCGATCCGGCGCATCCGATCGCCGAAGGCATCGGCCTTTATTTTGAGCTGGAGCATGAGGAAATGTACGGGGAACACTTTGACATCCCCGCTCCGGACGACCTGGTGTTCGTCAGCTGGTTTGAAGGCGGGGAAGTGTTCCGCAGCGGCTGCACCTATCACCGGGGCCAAGGGAAGATTTTCTATTTCCGTCCGGGCCACGAAACCTATCCGACCTATTACAACGAAAACGTGCTGAGGGTCATCTGCAACGCCATCCGCTGGGCGACGCCGAAGCACGGAGCGCTTCCGATTTACGGGTTTAACGAGCCTCTCGAACCGCTTAAATCGCGTCCAAGCAACTCATAAGGAAGAAGGGGCTTTCGCTTGTCCAAGGATTCGTTAGTCAAAGGCACGATCATCCTGACGCTCGCCGCTTTCGTGGCCCGGTTTCTCGGCTTTGTCCAGCGCATCCCGCTGCAGCACCTGCTCGGCGACAGCGGGATGGGCACCTATACGGTGTCTTACAACATCTACTTTATCTTTTTTACGATCGCCACCGCTGGATTGCCGAGCGCGGTCAGCAAGCTCGTGTCCGAAAGGATGGAACTCGGCCGGAAAGCGGAAGCCGACCGGATTTTCACCGCGGCGGTCTGGTTCGCGCTCGTATCGGGCGTACTGATGGGCATTTTCCTCTATCTGTATGCGCCCGTGCAGGCGGCGACCAGCAAGGACCTCACCGCCGTCGCCCCGATTCGCGCCCTGGTGCCGGCCCTTATGCTCTTTCCCCTTGCCGCGATTATCCGCGGTTATTTCCAGGGGCGGCGGAGTATGATGCCGAACGGGCTGTCGCAAATTTTTGAACAAATCCTTCGGGTGGTTACGGCCGTCCTGCTGGCGTACCTGTTCGTTCACGTGTTCGATTGGGGCTTGTCCTGGGGCGTAACCGGGGCTTCCTTCGGCGGCGTGATGGGCACCCTGGCGGCAATTGTCGTGCTGCTCTTCTATTTGGGCAAGCTGCGCCGGCAGGATGAGCAGGAGGGGCTGGTGGCGACCGAACGGGAGCGCAAAGCCGCCGCCCGGCTGCGCTACCGGGACATCTACCGGACCCTGTTCGTCATCGCGGTGCCGATCGTGCTTTATTCCGCCACCGTGCCGGCGATCAACTTCATCGACTCCTCCATTGTCAAGCCGCTTCTGATCGGACAGCTTGGCGACGCGGCGGCCCAGAACATTCTAGGCCAGCTCGGCGGACGGGCCCAATCGCTGGCGGGGCTGCCGATCGTGCTCGCGGTCGCGATCAGCCAGTCGATCGTGCCGATCGTGTCCGCGGCCTTTGCCAAAGGCGACAACCGGCTGGTTGCCCGCCAGGCGGGCCGCGCCCTGCAGCTCGCCGTGCTGTCTGGCCTGCCGTTTGTCATTCTGATCGCCGTCGGAGCGGTGCCGATCAACTCGCTGGCGTTCGGCAACGACCACGGGAGCGGGCTCATCGCCTTTCTGACGGTGACGGCGCTGTTTCAAATCCTGATGCAAACCTCGGGAGCCATCCTCACCGGGATGGGCGTGCTGAAACCGCTGGTCGGCCATTTCGTGATCGGAATCGCCGTCAAGCTGATTTTCAGCTACGCGCTGGCTCCGCTGTGGGGCATCTACGGCATCATGACCGGGACGGCGCTCTGTTTTATCGTCATCGCCTGGCTGAACGACCGGAGCCTCAAGCAGCGGGTGCCGGGGTTTGTCACCTTCCCGAAGAAAAAATGGGTCCGTCTGCTGTTCTCGGCGGGCGTGGTCTCCCTGGCGGGCTGGCTGACCGCCAAGCTGTCCGGCCTGTGGATCAGCGGCATTCCGTACCGGATCGACTTCCTGATTCAATCCTGTCTCGTCGGCGCCGTAGTCGGCGTGCTTTACCCGGTCATGCTGGGGGTAACCCGCGTCGTGACGAGGGAGGACATCAAGACGTATCCGGCAGCGGTGCAGCGGCTGCTCGGCAAGCTCGGCCGTCTGGCCGGCTTCCGGCTCTAGCCGGCGATGATCCCCCGGATCTTCATCCCGTTTGACTTCGGCCGGACGCCGTGATATACCTGTTTTAAATCAGACAGGGGGAGTGCCGAATGAGAAAAGTGCACACGGAAGAAGCGTTCCGCGAAAGCGTCGCGCGTCCGCAGCCGACCGTCGCGGTGTTCAAGGCCGAATGGTGCGGCGACTGCCGGTACATCGAGCCTTTTATGCCGGAGCTGGAAGCGGCTTATGCCGGCCGGCTGGAGTTTATCGAAGTGGACCGGGACGAGCTGCCGGACCTGAGCATCGGGCTGGGAATCATGGGCATTCCGAGCTTCCTCTTCTTTGCGAACGGCCAGGAAGTCACCCGGTTCGTAAGCAAGCTGAGAAAAACGCGCGCGGAGATTGAAGCCTACCTGGACAAATCGCTGCAGGTGGCGGAATCCCTCGGGCAAGCCAAGTAAAGCCGGGGCCGCTTCCGCCGTTTGGGCAGAGGTTCCCCGCAAAGATAACGGCCGCCTGCCGGCCGCAGGGCGTTTCGCCGCTTCCATCGAAGCGGGAAACGCCTTTTCATTTTGTGCTCCTCCGGCAAAAACGCTATAATTGAGGCATTCATACCCATAAAGGAGCCTCTCTATGCATCGTAATTTGCGTCAGTTCGTCGGCGCTCTGCGTCGGGAAAACGAATTGGCTGTCATCGACGCGCCGGTCGACCCGAACCTGGAAATCGCCGAGATCCACCGCCGCGTCATGGAAGAAGAAGGGCCTGCTCTGCTGTTTACAAACGTCAAAGGAAGCACGTTTCCGGTCATCACCAACCTGTTCGGCAATGAAAAACGGATCAATCTCGCCTTCGGCCCGCGTCCGGAAAACCTGATGAAGCAGGCGGTCGGGGCGCTGGAGACGCTGCTGCCGCCTACGCCCAAAGCGGTCTGGGGACAAAAAGGGCTGCTTTGGGAGCTGCTGAAGGTAGGCCATAAGCCTGTCCCCGCCTCCATGGCGCCGGTTTTGCAGGTGTGCGACCAGGACCGGCCCATGACCAAGCTTCCCGCCATTACGTCCTGGCAGGAGGACGGGGGGCCGTTTATTACGCTTCCGCTTGTTTATACCGAGCATCCGGACAAAAGCGGACACAACCTGGGCATGTACCGGATGCAGGTGTTTGACGGCCATACCACCGGCATGCACTGGCAAATCCACAAAGGCGGCGGTTTTCACCATCATGCGGCCGAAGAGCGCGGGCAGGCGCTGCCCGTCACCGTCTTTCTCGGCGGCCCGCCCGCGCTGATCGCGTCGGCGATCGCGCCTGCGCCGGAGTTTTTGCCGGAGCTGCTGCTCGCTTCGCTGATTCTCGGCGAGCGGCTCGGCATGACGCAGGCGCCGGAAGGCGGGCACCGGCTGGTCGCCGAGGCCGAATTCGCCATCCGGGGCAGCGTGCCGCCGCATGTGCGCCGCATGGAAGGGCCGTTCGGCGACCATTACGGCTACTATTCGCTGGCGCATGAATTCCCGGTCCTTCAGGTGGACCGGGTGTATCACCGCAAGGACGCGATCTATCCGGCAACCGTAGTCGGCAAGCCGAAGCAGGAGGACTATTACCTCGGCGAGTTTCTCCAGCGGCTTTTGTCCCCGGCGTACCCGATGGTGATGCCGGGCGTCCGCGACCTGTGGGCCTACGCCGAATCCGGCATTCACGCGCTTGCCGCGGCTGTCGTTCGGGAAAGCTACAAACGTGAAGCGATCGTGTCGGCCTTCCGGATTCTCGGAGAAGGCCAGCTCTCGCTGACCAAGTTCCTGATCGTGACCGACCGGCCGGTCGAGCTGGCCAACTTCCCGCAGCTGCTCGAAACCGTTCTCGAACGGTTCGATCCGGCGCAGGATTTGTTTATTCTCAACCACACCTCGCACGATACGCTGGATTACACCGGCCACCGGCTGAACCACGGCAGCAAAGCCGTGCTGCTCGGCGTGGGCGAGCCGGTCCGCGAGCTGCCGGCCGCGTATACCGGCGGCCAGCTTGCGGGCATCCGGTCCGCCGCCGTGTACTGCCGCGGCTGCCTGCTTGTCTCGGGCGCGGCGTATACGGACGATCCGGGCCTGGCCGAGCGGATCGCGCTTACGGAAGGCGACCGGCTCGGAGACTGGCCGCTCGTCATACTGGTGGACGACGCCGCAGAAGCCGCGCGAAGCCAGACGGCGTTTCTCTGGACGGTGTTCACGCGCTTCAACCCGGCCGCCGACATCTACGCGGCGAACACGGTGGAACGCCACCGCTTGAGCTACCGGCTGCCGATCGTCATCGACGCGCGGATGAAGCCGGGGTACCCGGATGAGCTGTTCCCGCGCGAGGACGTCGTCCAGCTGGTGGACAACCGCTGGAAAGAGTATTTTCCCGGAGCCTGAGGAGGGTAGGCATGCTGCGATTTCTGTTCGGAGAAGAGCGAAGAGCCGACGAAGGGCTGTATGGAGAAGCCGCGCGGCGCATTAACCGCTACACGGAAAGGCACGGGGACACGGTGCCCCTGACCGTCGAGCGGCCCGGCCGCGCCGGGAGGTCAGCGCCCGCGCCAAGGCACGAGGCGGCCGGCGCGCCGCGGTCCGTCCCCGCCCGCGGCCCCGCGGCTTCGACCGGGGCGGTACGGGCGGGCCGGCCGCAGGCCGACGCCGAAAGCCGGCAGCGGCGGCTGAGCATTCTCGCTCACGGGCTGCTCCGGTCGCTCGATGAGCTGGAGCAAAGCATGTACGCCTGTATCCGCTTCAAAGACAAGGTGACGTCCGCCCGGTACATGGAAGAGATGGACCGGGCCCAACTGGACGATTATCACCGGCATGTGTATTTTTACAAAAACGCCTTGGTCCGCATCTTTTCCACGCTGGACAAGCTGGGCGGGTTTCTGAACCTTCAGCTTCGCCTGGAAACCGAGCGGGACAAGGAAAACTATTCCTATTTTACGGTGCTGCGGCGCATGCGCAAGCTGCGGAAGGCAGCCGGACTGGAGCAGCAGCTGTACGAGCTGAAGCTCCGCTACCAGGACCCGATGCTCCGGCTCAAGCGGCAGCGCAATCTGGAGGTCCATGCCATGAACGAAGAATTGGCGGACGATTACGAGCTGCTTCCCGCGGCGGGACGAACCCCGGTCGAGGACCTGGACGCGAAGCTGAACGAGCTGGCGCAGGGGTACGAAGTCGCCTGCAAGGCGCTGATCGCTTCGTTTCGTTATCTGGAGGGAGCGCCTGAGCAGGAACGGTAGCCGCAAGCGGCTGGGGCGGGAGGTGCTGGTAGGCCTGACATCCGCCAGCTGCGGCATTCGCCACGCTGCCACTGGTATTCGCTTGCCAGACACCGCTTCCCCCGCCGTCCATCCGCGCTGCCACCGGGTTTCGCTTGCCAGACACCGGCTTCCCCCGCCGTCCATCCGCGCTACTTCAGATGGCAGCAAAAAAAGAGCCCCGATATGGGGCTCTTTCCGTTTGCAAAAGGCTCGGCAGGATCAGAATACCTGCATAACCTCTTCGATACCTTCGACTTCCTCTATAAGGGCGCGTTCGATGCCCGCCTTCAGCGTAATCGTGGAGCTGGGGCAGCTGCCGCAAGCGCCTTGCAGACGCAGTTTGACGATGCCGTCTTCGACGTCGACCAGTTCTACGTCGCCGCCGTCGCGTTGCAGGAACGGGCGGAGCTTGTCGAGAACCTCCTGCACTTGATCGTACTGGCTCATTTGGGTCTGTTCGCTCATCTGATATCAACTCCTTTCCTTCCTTTGTTTATTATATTACAATTGGATGAAAATTAAAATAAGCGGGATGTGAACCATGCGTCCGATCATTGAATTTTGCACGTCCAATCTGTTTCACGGAACCGATGAGGTTATGGAAAAGCTGGAGCAAAACCCCGATTGGGATGTGATCGAATACGGCTGCCTGGGCAACTGCGGCCAATGCTTTGCCGAGCCTTACGCGCTTGTAAACGGCGAGATTATCGCGGCGGAGAGTGCCGACGCTCTCTATGAAGCCATCCTGGCAAAAATCCGGGAGCTCGAAGAGTGGGACAAGCTCATGCTGGATTAATGCGGTGCTGCCCTCTTGCAGGCAACTCGCAAGCTTCGCCGCGAGCCCGTTATGTTTCTAACGGTTGCCACAGCGCTTATTTGCCCCAAAAAGCCCCTTTTCAAATTCTAACGGTTGCCACAGCGCTTATTTGGGAAAAAACAGGCGAAATCAAGCAAAAAAACGAAAATAAGCTCGGTGGCAACCGTTACATTTTCGGAAGCCCCGTTTTGAAGCAAATAGCCGCTGTGGCAACCGTTACATTTTTGCGAGCCTCTTAAATGAAGCAAATGGCTGCTGATGGCGCGTCTTTCGGGATGCCTCATTTTGAAGCAAATGGGTTCCGGCCCAATCGTTGCAGCTTCGGGGTGCCTCTCTTGTAAGCAACTGCCTGCTACGGCGACCGCTCTTTTTCGGTAACCTTTACGGAAAGCGAATAGCTGTTGCGTCAACCGTTACCGGTTGCAGTGCACCTTATGCGCAAACCGTTCGCACCTCTTTGTTTGGAGAACTTACCGCTCCGGCAGTGAGAAAAGGGAGTGCCTGGGAAGTAAAGAGGCGGGAGCGGGGAGAAAAAAGGGGCTTGCCCCTCAGGGAAGGACCTCGCCCCCGGCTGCCGTGGCTTGCGTTCGTTCCTTGCCCTTCAGGCGGGAACTCCGCCCCCGGCTTGCCGGGCTTTTTTACACTCGCCGGAGGGCAGGGCCCGGACCGTTCGGCTGCAAGAATCAGCCGAAATGATGCTTGGACTTCCAGAGCACGCCGCTTTTCAGCGTGCGCGGTACCATGCCGAGCAGCACCGTTTTATCGCCCATCAGCCCGAATCCCGACTTCTTGCCGAGCGACCCGAGCACCCCTTTCAGCTTGAGTTTTCCCAAGCGGGGGTGTTCGTTTTTCCATCCGGCCCGAATGACCTCGGCGATCTGCTTGCCTTGGGCTTCCGCCGCTTGCGCGCTCGGGGCGTACACCAGGCTGGCGCAGTCGCCCACCACATAAACGTCCGGGTACGCCGGGATCTGATGGAATTCGTTCAGCTTCACGCGCCCCGTTGCGTCTTTCGTGACGGCCAGCTGCTGCACCGCTTCAGCCGGCTGGATGCCGGCAGTCCAGACCACCTCATCCGACAAAATCGCTTCTTCCCGGTTGTACACCACGCCCGGCTCTACCGACACGATAGAAATATGCGCCCGCAGCTCCACGTCATGTTTGGTAAACCACTCCCGGGTGTACCGCCGCAGCTTTTCCGGAAAAGGGGAGAGGATGCTTTCGCCCCGGTCCAAAATGCGGATGTTGAGGTCCGCCCGGCTTTCCCGCAGCTCCGCAGCCAGCTCTACGCCGCTCAGGCCGCCGCCTACGATCGTCACCTGACCGTAGGGCTTTACGTCGCCCAGCCGCTGGTAGGTCTTCCGCGTGGCGGAAAGACTTTGGATGCTGCACGTATGCTCGGGCGCGCCGGGCACGTTGTGGTACTTGTCCGTGCAGCCAAGTCCGATTACCAGCGTATCGTACAAAACGGGATCGCCTTCCCGCATGAGCACCATCCGGCGTTCGGGGTCGATGGCGAGAATATCCCCGTACTGCTTGCGAAGGCGGGGCCCCGCCGGAAAAGGGACCCGGATAGCCGAATCCGATACCGTTCCGGCCGCCAGCGCATAATATTCCGTTTTGAGTCCGAGATAAGGAAGACGGTCGATCAAGGTGATTTCTACGTCATCGGGAAGATTGTTGTTCAGCAATTCCGCCGCGACGGTCGTTCCTCCATACCCGCCGCCGGCAATGACCACTTTACGCACCGCAACCACGCCCCTTGCAGCCGCCCGGGGACGGCTGTAGATTGGTATGTCCGCCAACTGTCCCTTTTTTCGTCAAAACGGTTTCATGAAAGTCCGCCGGGAAAGGACCCGGTTTCCGCCGGGCCCTCCATCAAGCCGGCCGCCCGGCTCAATAAACGGTGATTTCGTTGTAAAAGGTGTCGCGCTCCACCGGTATCCGGTCCGCGCTTTTGATCAAGTGCACCAGGTCGCCTTTGGTCAGCCCTTCGGGAGAAAGCGCGCCGGCCGAATGGCTGATTCGCTCCCGCACGATGGTACCGTGCACGTCGGATGCGCCGAAGTGCAGGGCGATCTGGGCGATCTGCGTGCCCAGGTTGATAAAATACGCCTTGATGTGCGGGATGTTGTCGCACATGAGACGGCTGACCGCGATCGTTTTCAGGTCGTCGAAGGCCGACACGCGGCGCTTCAGCCCCATGGATTTCGAGGCCGGCTGCACGGAGTTGGGAATAAAGACCATAAAGCCGTTTGTTTCGTCCTGCAGCTCACGCAGGTAAATCATATGCTGCACGCGTTCCTCCAGCGTTTCGATCGAGCCGTACAGCATCGTCGCGTGCGTTTTCATGCCAAGCCGGTGCGCCGTCCGCTGGACCTCCAGCCACTGGTCGGTCGTCGCTTTTCCGACGCCCATCTTTTGCCGGTAGCGCTCCGACAGGATTTCCGCGCCGCCGCCGGTCAAGGTGGACAGCCCCGCGTCCATCAGGGCGAGCAGCACCTCTTTGTAGCTCATGCCGCTCAGCCGGGAAAAGAATTCGATTTCCGCCGCCGTGTGGGCTTTGATTGTGATGTCCGGGTAGCGCTGTTTGAGCGCCCGCACATACCCCAGGTAGTAGTCGAACGGAACATGGGGGTTATGCCCGCCCGTGATATGAAACTCCCGCATGCCGGGCTGCAAATGCTCGTCGATGTAGGCGAACATTTCCTCCGGGGTGTGGGTAAACGCGCCTTCTTCGCCTTCGTCGCGCCGGTAGTGGCAGAAAGCACAGCGCGCTTCACAGACGTTGGTGAAGTAGAGGCTCATGTTCTCGATAAAATAAACCTTTTTGCCGTTCTTGCGCAGGTTGACCTTGTTCGCCAGCATGCCGAGCGCCGCCAGATCGTCCGACCGGTAAAGAAAGACGCCTTCCTCCAGGCTCAGCCGTTCGCCGTTCTCCACCTTCTCGTGTATGGCGGCCATGCGTTTTTCGGGCGATGGGACGACAATGCTCATCGAAGCACTCCTTTTCTCGCGCGGGCTCCAAGAACCCGATTCTCGCTTTCTATTATAAAGGTTTCAAGGAGGAGGGGGCAAATCGCCGCTAACCCCCAATCCGCGAAGGTTGTTCTCTTGGTTGCAAGTAACAAAGTCCTTTATAAGCGCAGACCGTTTTGATAAAATCGTGCCGATGAAAAAATAAGGCGTTGTTGAATGGGGATGTTTTTTGCGCTGATCGCGCAGCTTCGGAAAAGCCGGTTTTCAGGAAGCACTTCTTTAGGAGGACAAGTCATGTTAAAAGAACTTCAACTTGTACACAACGCCTTTATAACAGTCATGAAAGCGGAACAAGGCGTGCTGGGGGCATGGTATTTTGGCTCTGCCGCACATGGGACAACGGACGATTACTCGGATATCGACATTGTTTTTTTGGTGGAGGGGAGTTTTTTTACGGCTGTGGATGAAAATCTTACAGATACGCTTGGCGGGGTATGTGAAGAAGTCATCCTGTGCTGGCCGGAGGAGTTTAACAGCCACGCCATCAAAAACTACGGTTATATTCTTCAGCAGAATCAACGCTTGCTTCAATATGATGTTTTCCTCCTAAATCAGGAATACATAGACGACTTTATGTGCCGAATGCATTACAGCGCATTACAACCGCGGGATATTGTATTTGATAAGAACGGCAGCGTGCAGGCATTACTCCATGCAGGGACAAAAGGAGAGCTATGGCGGGATGACATTCAGAAGCTCATCAGGACCTATTGGTATCACATACAGATGACTGCCAAATATTTTGCGCGTAAAGATTTTTTCAAGTTAAACGCTGTCTTGCGTATTTTGATGGATACTCATAGCTCGTTGCTTTTGACGGCGTACGATAAAATTACTTGGGGCGGATGTGCCAACAAGCTGCATTTTTTGGATGAAACCAAACAGAAGCATTTAATGAAATACGGCTGTGTGGAAGATTTTGCGATGGTCCGAAAGAATCTCCTGCAAGCTATGGAGTGGTTTGAGGATGACGTCAGGGAAATCGGAGGCTTGGGCGAGGTTGCGGAAAACCAAAAAATTGCGGACCTCCTAAAAAAGGATTGGTTAATGCGTACGGAGATCGTTGTGGAATAGGAAATAAGGCGTGTACGAAAAGTGAAAATGGAAAGCAACAGGGCTGGAGAAATGCGGGGGTGGTTGCTGAAGGGCGGGGAAGCTGCTTGCGGGTCAGGAGAAAACGGGTGAGGTTGCTGAAGGGCGGGGAACTGCTTGGGGGTCAGGAGAAATGCGGGGGAGGTTGCTGAAGGGCGGGGAACTGCTTGGGGGTCAGTAGAAATGTGGGTGTGGTTGCTGAAGGGCGGGGAAGCTGCTTGCGGCGGCCATGCGGAAGGCGGGTTGAGCCGTGCCGGAAAAGGGGGTATACTGAAAAGAGAAAGCTGAGAATGCTTATCAAGTAAAAAAGGGGCCGGCTGTCCGGCCAATTCACCATACAAGGAGGAACACCCGATGATCACCATCTCCGATCCCGCCCTGTCGCGCATCAAGGAAATGCTTGAGGAGAACGAGCTGCCGAATCTTTTTCTGCGCATTGGCGTGCAGGAAGGCGGCTGCAGCGGCTTTTCGTACGCGATGGGTTTTGACAACGAGGAACAGGAAGGCGACCGGACGCTGGACATGAACGGCGTGCGCGTGGTCGTCTCCGAAGACGACGTGAAATACTTGAACGGCCTGAAGGTCGACTATCAGGACGCCGGAATGGGCGGCGGGTTTACGATCGACAACCCGAACGCCTCCGCGACCTGCGGCTGCGGTTCGTCGTTCCGCACGAAGACGGATGCCGGCAAGGCTGAGGTTTGCGATTAAGCAGTTGGCGAGCTCCCAGCCCGGAAATAAAAGAGGCGGAACCAAGGTGGAAATTCACTTGGAACCGCCTCTTTATTTGCGGTGACATTCCTTTAAGTCTGCTATCAGATTTGGAGAATCCTGTTTTACGCAGGACAGATTTACGTTACGCCGAATCTGAAAAGATAAGGAAGAGCAATTTTCGAATTGTTGAGGACATTAGCTTCGGGGGCATGACCTGCGGCTGGCCATAATTCCTGCATAAATGCAGCATTGCCGGAAGCAGAAGAACCTGTTTCCCGATATTGCTGCGATTGTGCAGGATTTTTTTTCGTTCAGCGGGCGGATAGCGGCAAGGAGGCAGATAATGCTGCACAATGGCAGCATTATCCCCCATATCGCCTTTACGGAGCCGGGAAATAATGCACATTTGCATTATTGGCCATTGTCCTTCTGCCAACCTTGGTCTGCGCCGCACGCAGCAGCTTCTTCAGAAGCAATCACGGGCACGTAACCGGTGCCTGTCAGTTGGATGTGCTTTAAGTCAAAAAAGGAATGTTGTCCAGTATGCGAAAGGTTAACTTCTCCCACCCAACTCCGTTTAGCGGTGCCAGATCCAAATTTTGGCAGGTTATCGGATCCTGTTGGCGAATTCCCCGATCTTCTGCGGTTTTCCAAGGAAGCATTCGCGTTTACACGAACAAGCCGGACAGATTGTATAGCGAATAGCGAAGAACGCTGCCGCTGCTCAACGAGGAGCAGCGAAAGTCCATCGCAGACCTATTACCGGCTGCAATCCAAGAATGCACAAAAGGTCTCGAACGCAACAAAAAAAGCCCCGGGAAGCGAATTCCTTGGGCTTTCGAATGACGATTTTTGCAAAGACCTTAATTCAACATCATAACAAACCGCTTAGAAACAGTCTATACTTTATTTTCCAAAACCCCTATATTGATCATGCCTGAATTCAATAGAAGGAGAGCGGAATATGGACGGATGGCGGCATTTACTACAGGGAGAGCTTGGGGCTTGGGTGGAACGGATTTTTGGAAGGGGGTATCAACCGGAAGAAGCGGTGCCGCTGCGCGGCGGAGCGCAGAAAGTCGTTTATTTGGTTAGCTGCTCGAATGGGTTTCGCTTTATTCTGTACATTTGGGATGTGCGGTTGAACTACTTTTGCGAAGAACTGGAACGGAAAGCAGAATCGGAGCCGATTTGGGGTTATGGCGGCCAACCATTTCACTCCGTGAACACCTTTCTGAAACAGCTTCAAATTCCGACACCGGAGCTTTATCACTTTGAACCGGGAGGCCTCAAGGGGGAGGCGGACTTCGCATTTGTCGAGTACATCGAAGGGAAGGAAGCCTCGGATTTCTTTCAAGCCGATCCCGGGACTCAAGATCAAGTGTTCGAACCTCTTTCCGCGATGCTGAACCGAATGCATCAACAAACCAGAGCGCACTGGGGAAGCCTTCAGGAACCGGTACCGGAGGCGCAGGCCGGGTGCCATTTGTCTGTGTTGGCAGGAGTTTGCCGGGATCTGGACTATTTGTCCGCCAATGCTTCGGAATTTCGGAACGGGCGTGACAAGTTTATTCAAGTGCTCGAAGCTTTAGCCGCAAAAATCGGGGCGAGGTCCTGTTACCGTTTTATCCATGCGGAACTGGGGCCGAATCATGTTCTGGTGGACAAGCAGCTGCGTCCGTGGCTGATCGATATCGAAGGGGCCCAGTTTTTCGATCCGGAATACGAGCACAGCTTCATGGAGTCCCGGTTCAACAACTATGAGCGTTATTTCAAGGATGCTCGGCTGGACCCCCACAGAATGACTTTTTATAAGCTGGGTCATCATATTTCCTACAGTGCCGGGGCCCACCGGTTGCTTCAGAGAGACTATCCGGACGCAGAACTCGTGAAAGGCATAATGGCGTTTAATACGCAGAGCGCCCTCCGGATACTTGCCGATTATTGATGCGAAAGTAATTCGATTGATTAAGGAGAGGTGAAGCGTTTCACAAGCAGGGGCAGGAATGAACGCCCCTGTTTCTTCACTTTGCCGCTTTTTTCTTATGCAGGGTTATGCGGAATCCAATACATAATTAGCCCCAGCCCCTTAAAAACAAATGCGGCCGGTTCAACGAAAGTGCCCAAAACGATGCAGACGATCAGCAAGAGCAAAGGAAGCACGGAGAGCGTGCCGCTTAGTTGTCTGTTTTTTCGGAGAAGTTCTATTTCGGATTCTGAATCGCTGTATATAGGGGGTGTGCCTGCCTCCGCCCTGAAAATCTGGCAGCCGCTTTCGGCTACAATGGGAGTCCACCCGCTGACTTCGTAAAATGACATCATTTCCGGGTTTATGCGTACCTCTGAGTTCAAGGCATAATCGAAATCATGCGGAGCTCCCTTTTCAAAACGATAGAAAAAGCCGCTTACTCCGGTTAAGTGCCATCCTTTTTGACTCATCGTTTTCAGCACATTCCGATCTCTTTCCGGGTCCATTGCAAATCCGCTGCGCAACCGATATTTAGCCACTTCGTTTTCCCCCTGATTGAAAAGCTTTTTTTGCAATTTCGACGATGCTTACTCTTCGGTTGAAATTTTCTCGAAGGGTTTTGCTTCCTTCCTCCGTTATCTGATAAAGAATTTTCGAGTCTTCTTCTTTGGTTTCCGCAATCCAGCCGGCCTCTTTTAATTTCCGGAGTGTGGTATACATCGTGGCCGGGCCGATAGTAACGTCGCCCTCGGTCATCTCTTGAACGATTTGCATTATGCGATAGCCGTAGATCGGTTCAAGCGTTGCCAACAAAATCAGACAAATACTGTCTGTAAGTTCACCCGATTCGTAAGGGCTATCTTTTCGTTAACGAGCATGGAGAGGAGAGGGTTGACAAAAGGGAAGACAACAACAATAATAAACATATGAATACATGTTCATATGTTATACATTTAAAATTTGGTTTCCCAGGAAAGAGGTTATGAACCATGAGAAATGGGGAGCGCAACAACGTTACGACCCCACAGAATGTTTCGGCCGGAGGCGGCAATCCGGACACCGATAGACACGTTCACCCCGATACCGGCGGCCTCGGGTACAAAAAGCATGATCGCGAGCCTAGCGGACTCCGCAACGGGCATAGCCACGAGCATAGCCACGGGCATGAACAGGAACACAACCGCAGGAATGAACAGGAACACAGCTACAAGCATAGCCACGGGCATGAACAGGAACACAACCACGGCCATGAAAGCGGACATAGTCACGAGCATGGCCGCAATCACGGCCGCATCTCCGGGCATCACGGCCACAGCCACGCGGGGCATTCGCATCATGCGGACGCCAAAGGAAACAAAACCGGCCTGACCATCGCGCTCATGATCACAGCCGGGATCATGGTGCTGGAGTTTTTCGGAGGGCTGATCACCAACAGCCTTGCCCTGCTGTCCGACAGCGGGCATATGCTGAACGACGCCAGCTCGCTGCTGCTGAGCCTGGTTGCCGTTTGGCTGGCCGCAAAGCCGGCGGCCCCGGGTAAAACCTACGGGTACCACCGGTTTGAGATTCTGGCGGCGCTGCTGAACGGCGTCACTTTGTTCCTGGTCGCGGGCTTTATCATCCGGGAGGCTTACGACCGATTCTTCGAGCCTCTGCCGGTAGCCAGCGGGTCGATGATGCTGATTGCGGCCATCGGACTTTTGGCTAATATCACGAGCGCCTGGTTCCTGATGCGAAAAGGGGACGTAAAGAACAACATGAACCTGCGCAGCGCTTACCTGCATGTTCTGGGGGATGCGCTCGGCTCGGTCGGAGCGATAGTCGCCGGGTTGGTTATGACGGCTTTCGGCTGGTATGTGGCGGACCCGATCATCAGTGTACTCGTCGCCCTTTTGATTTTGCGGGGGGCGTGGGGAATTATCCGGCATGCGGTCCACATCCTGATGGAAGGGACGCCCGCCGCCGTGGACGAGACCGAAGTAAAACGGCTGCTGGAGGGTATCTCGGGGGTCAAGGAGGTTCACGACCTGCACATCTGGACGATTACGTCCGGTCTGGATTCGCTGACCTGCCATCTGCGGATTGAAGACGGCGAGGACGGGCAGCGGATTCTGCAGGAAGCCATCGGCCGGGTTGCCGAACATGCGAACATCACGCATACGACAATCCAGGTAGAAACGGCGGCGAGCCGTCACCCGGCCCTGGCGATTTAAAATCGCCCGGCACATCTTGCCGACCAATATGGACATCCACTTTTCGTTCCCTGCGGAATAAAACACGCAGCGTCAAGAACAGGCAATGGAAGCAGCAGCTCGCCCGAATTGCTTGTTTGTTTGGAGAAACGGGCCGAGGCTTCGTTAACCGAAACCATAAAAGCCTTTTCCTGTTTGCGGACTCAGATGCCGCTCAGGAAAAGGCTTTTTGACGCAAAGACGCGGGTTACGCTTCCGCCCGTTTGTAAACGCGAATGTAATCGACCAGCAGGCGCGCGGGCAGGCTCGCTTTCTTGATGTCGCCGCCCCAGTCTCCGACTTCGGCGGTGACCTTCAGGTAGGAAGGGGCGGTGGAGACGCCGCCGTCCGAGGTGCGCCACGTTTCCTGGCCGTCAATGTAGAAAATGTACTCATCTTCGTTCCATTCCAGGGCAAACGTGTGGAACCCTTCGTAAATGCCCGGGATTTGCACCGCTTTTTCGGTCGTCTTGTGGTGTTCCCCGTACCCGTCCCAATGCAGGGCGTGATTGATCCGGTCGTCCTGCGGATAAGGCGATTCGTAAATGTCGATTTCCGTGCCGTCCCGGCCTTCATCGCCAACCTGGAAAACGGTGTCGGACATCAGCCAGAATGCGGTCCAGAACCCTTCCTCCTTGGGAAGCTGGCAGCGAATTTCATAATAGCCGTAAGCCTGCTCGAATTTGTCCTTGGAGCGGATAGCCCCCGCATGATAGGCCCCGTCACGCTCGCTGACCTGAATGACGAGCTGGCCGTCTTTCACATACGCGTCCTGGCTGGTCCAATACCCGTCCCGGCGGACTCCTTCCGGGCAGTGGGACCATTTGGCCGCGTCCAGCTCCGTGCCCTCGAATGTGTCTTCAAACGTCAGCACCCAGCCCGGTTTTTCCCGCTCGTTTGTTTGTTGGTTGCTCATGTGTCATGTCCTCCTTCTTTTTATGCCCCGCCAATTGCCGCGGTAGCGCCCATTTCGACTTCAATGAGGTGAACTTGTCCGTCTCCCTGGAGCGGAATCGTCATTCCTTCGACCGTACGTCCGTCCATCCGGATGCTTTGGACGCCGGACTGCACGCCTGCTTTGTTGACGATCCGAATGTCATAGACAGCCCCGCGGAAATTCCGCTTGATTCGGCATTCCTCCCAATGTCCGGGAATAACGGGGTTTAGCGTAAAGGAATCGTAGCCGGGGTGAAAGCCCAGCATGTACTGCACCGCCGAGCGGAACATCCAGCCGGCCGTTCCCGTCACCCAGGCAAACATGGTCTGTCCGGCGCGGGGGTTGTCCGGCCCGAAGTACATGTTGGTCAGCGCGTAAGGCTCGCAACCGGAGTGTTCCGAAGGATTCGTCTCGCTGTCGGGCATGATCTTCAGCATGGTTTCGTACGCTTCGTTTCCCCGGCCCAGGCAGCAGTCGGCTACGATTTTAAAGGTGCCCCCGTGGCAGTACGGCGTCCCGTTCTCCCAGATGCCCGGGACAAAACCCGTGAGCCGGCCGATTTCGGGCTTGTAGCTCGTGTAAGTCGGATACAGCGTGAGAGGCCCGTAGGGGGAATCCAGCTGCTCGTCCATGGCCTTGCGGCATTTTTCCGCCCGTTCGCCCTCGGCGATGCCCGCCATGAGCGCCCAGGTTTGGCTGTTCAGGTAGATGCGGCCTTCTTTTTCGGTATGCGAGCCGACCTTTTCCCCCGCGTCGTTGTAGCCCGCCAGGTACCATTCGCCGTCCCAGCCGTTCGCGTTAACGGCCTCCCGGATTTCTTCGGCGCGGCGCACCATTTCCCTGCCGGTTTCTTCTTCTTTTCGCACTTCGACGGCAATTTCCGCCATTTGGTTCAACGCGTAATAGAGCGCGATGGAGGTCCAGACGCTTTCGCCTTTTCCGCCGACGCCGATGCCGTTCAGGGAATCGTTCCAGTCACCGTCATGAGCCCGCACCAACCCGCGCTCCCCGGTGTCTTCCGAAGAATAACGGACGGCGGTCAGCATATGCTCCCATACGGTGGCTTCGCCTTCGTCGAGAAAGGGAACCGGTTCCTCCAAAAAAGCGAAATCGCCCGTTTCCTTCAGATAAGCGTTCACAGTCGGCGCAATCCAGGTCGGCCCGTCGGAATAAATATGCGGGTCGAGCGGGAGCCAGCCCCGGACGCAGCGGCCGTCCCGGTATTGGTACCGGAGGGTTTCCAGAATCTTTTCCCGGGCCAGCTGCGGATTGAAGGACGCGATTGCCCAGGCGTCCTGCAGCTGGTCGCGGAAGCCTTTGCCCGTATCACGGCCCGCCTCGGCGCACAGCTGCACCTGCTGCTTGATCCAGTTGTTCACCAGGTGGTTTACCTTCATGTCCGGCGTCCCGATTTCGATGGTGTCCCGCATCCGCTGCCGCGAGGCAAGCAGCTCGGCGAAGTCGCGTTCGATCCGTCCCGGCGCAAACAGCTTCTCCACGATGCCGCAGGCGGTTTCGGCCGAGTCGGCGGCGCCGATCAGCACCGAGAACCGGTGCGTTTCGCCGGGCGCCAGCGTTATGGTATTTTCCAGAACGCCGACCATGTCCTCGTTGGACGCCAGGCTGTTTCCGCAGCGGCCCCGGACAACCGCCTCCGGCGCGTTCAACTGGCCGTACGTCCCGACAAACGCCTTGCGGCTGCTGTCAAATCCGCTGACGGGCTCGCTCGCCGCGATAAAGCCGTTGAACCAGCCGTGCGTGCGGTCCTGGGTCGTGTTGTGCGCCAGCACGAGGTTGTGTCCGGCGTGATACTCCGCAAACAGGTTGGAGTAATAATTGCTGTAGATTTTGTAGCCGGTAAGAGAAAATTCCGCGAACGAATAAACGCGCAGCCGGCGCTCCCGGTCCGCCCCGTTGTACAGCGAAAGCGTCCAGATTTCCGCAGGGTCTTCCGCGTTGATGAATACCCGGGCTTCCGCCGAAATACCGCCGTACGTGCCCCGGATGCGCGAATAGCCGAGTCCGTGGGTGCAGCGGTAATCCTCCAGCTCCCGGTTGACGGGATACCAGCCGGGATTCCAGAATTCGCCCGTCTCTTCATCCCGGATGTAAAAGTAGCGGGTTCCGTTTTTGATGATGACGGCGCGGCCCTTTCCTTCCGGGTCGATGTACGCAGCAGCGCGGTCGCCGTAGGCGCCCGTCCCGCCGCCCAGCTGGTTGACGCCGGAGAGCAGAAGGGAATTCCACATGTAGTTCATCATCGGACGGGGGAGACGGGGAGTCGTAAAATGAAACTCGGAGCCATCCTCGGAAAAATGGCCAAATCGGCTCATTAGAAAGCCTCCTTCATGATTTTAGGGAACGTTCCCCATCGCGGGCAAAAAAATTTGTCTGCTGCTGGGGGGACTGCCGGATCACCGGACCGGGGCGGTCGGCCGACATGAATGCCCGGTTGGGCTCAACTGGCGGACCAGCGGCAGAAATGCCGGTTGGTGCACCCGGTGGGCGGGATCAGTTGTGAGAATGCCCGGATGGGCGCACCCGGTGAGCTCAGTGGCAGGAATGCCCGGTTTGGCGTACCCGGCGGGCGGGATTAGCGGCGAGATGGACTGTCACGCCCGCACAGTACAGCGCACTAGCAGACTCACCCGGCAATTCTGCTGGCCGAACGGATCGATGCTGCGGGTTTACGCGGCTGCAATTCTGCTCCGTACGCCGTCCAGCCCGCCGCCAATGCTGCCGCCGGCCCTGGGCTGTCAGGTTAGCCGGCGGCAGGTGGCGCCTTCCATCAGCACCGGCCGGAACATGCGGACCGGGTCGTCGGGCAGGGCTCCGGCAATGGCCGCCTCCAGCAGCCCGACGGCCGCCTCCGCTACCTCCGGCAACGGCTGGGCAAGGGACGTCAGCTCGGGTACGACCGGCTTGAAGCTCAGGAGCCCGGCCAGATGGTCGAAGCCGACGATGGAGACGTCCTCGGGAACGCGGCAGCCCTGCCGCTGAAGCGCGTCCATCATCTCGCAGGCGATCAGGTCGTTGAACACAAACAGCGCCGTTGGCCGGTCCGCGAGCTCCAGGAACCGTCCGGCCGCCTGCTTGCCGCAGCCCAGCGTCCCGTCCGTGACGAGAATATGATCCGGCGGGACGTCCAGCTTCCGTTCCCGCATCGCCGCAAGAAAACCGTCCCGCCGGTCGGCCGCCGCCCGGTGCTGGAGGTTGCCCGTCACATGGGCGATCCGGCGGTGCCCCAGGGCGTGAAGATGCCGGACGGCTTCGGCCGCACCCGCATGATTGTCGATCCGGACGTTCGGAATGCGCAGGCGTTCGAAGTAATTTTCGATCACGGCAAAAGGAAACCTCACCGCCATCAAATGCTCGATAACGGGCAGGTCCTCCTCCGCGCTTCCGAACAAAAGAACCCCGTCCGCCGCCCCGCCCATGAAATAGCGGATGTAATGGCTTTTGTTGACCGGGTCCGAACCGCAGCTGCAAAAAACGAGCCGGTACCCGCGCTCCGCAGCTTTGCGCTCCAGCTGTTCCGCCAGCTCCATGTACAGAGGGGAGTGGAAGGAGTCGTACACGACGCCGATGACGCCTGTCTTGCTCGTGACCAGGCTCCGCGCGGCGATGTTTGGCGTATACCGCAGCTCGGCCGCCGCCGCAAGCACCCGTTTTCGGGTTTCGGCATGCACGCCGTACTGCTGATTCAGCACTTTTGACACCGTTGTCTTGGAGACTCCGGCGCGTTTGGCAATATCCAGAATGCTGGCGATCGGCCACCGCTCCTTTCTTCGTTTCCCCGCGATGGGGAACGTTCCCTAACGCTAATTTAGCGCAGCTTTTCCAAAAGCACAAGCTTATTCGCAAAAAACGTCGGGGCCTTCGCCGACGGTATGAAGTACGGCTCCGCATAAGCGCGATCCGGCAAGAGCCAAAAGGCAAACTGGGTGAAACGCGGAATGCGCCAAAAACCGAGACCGGTGAAAGGCGAGGAATGACAAAAGGCGAGATCGGGTGAAAGGCGAGGACTCGGCAAAAAGTGAGAGCGGACGAAAGAAGCAGATTCGGCATAAAGCGGGACAGGGCAAAGACCCCCGCAAACGCGTGTATCGGCGGGCCCGAGATCAGACCGGACGACGGCGCGGAACCGGCAGAGGCCGCGCCCTTACCGGCCGATCAGCAGATCCAGGTAGGCGTCCAGCCGCTCCTCCACCTCGATCTGCACCCGCTCCCAACTGAGAAACATGCGATCCGAATACCCTTTGTATACGTAGAGCATGCGGATGCCGAGCCGGTCCTTGGACTCCAAGTAGACGCGGATTTCGCGGCGGCGCAGCTCCCGTTTGACCTTGACCAGATCCGCATGGACGCAATCCATAGCTTTTTGCAGCAGTTCCAAGTATACTTTTTTCAGGCGCATTTCGTCCCGGTCGAACCGTTTTCGGTTGCGTTCGATGACCGTCAGGGCGATGGGCAGCAGGACCGATTCCTTGATCAGAAGCCGGTCCGTCGTATCGAGAAGGCCTGGCGTCCGGAAGGACGGGGGCTGCAGCAGAGAGGACAACCCCGGAGCAAAAGGGATTTCTGCCACGTGAGGACCTCCTTTGCGGATTAAAATAGGGAACGTTTGTTCTTATTTTATGCAAAACTTATTATACAATGCGCCAAGCGGCGAAACAATCGGCAACAATTTCAAACAGGAGGGAAACGCAGGGTGCAAAAATTTTCGGACGGGCTGTTTACCGTTTCCATGATTCTTTTGATCATTTCGTTTCTGGCGGCGGGGTTCGGAGTTCCGGCTTCGATTCTGCGGCGGGGAGACGTCCGGTCGGAGGAAGGCGTGACGGAGCGGACGCGTCAAAAGTACGGCAAACAGGATGATGCCCTCAGCAAAGTATGGAAGTCGAAGCTGTTTTGGATTTCCGTGGCGGGAATCGCCATTTCCATCGGGTTGAGCTATTTGTAATCAATCGCAAAAAAGCGGCCGAAGCGGCCGCTTTTGTTATGCGCAGACGTTACCGGGGATCGGGGGACGGCTCGGGAGAAACGGTTTTTCGCCCCTTTGCCCAGGCTTCCGCCTTGCTCCGGTGCTCGTCCGTTACCCGGCTGGCAAGGGTTTTGATCGCGCCCGCCAAAATCGCGGCGTCGTCCGTCCACCCGGCCAGCACAAGGAAGTCCGGAATAACGTCAATCGGCAGAATGAAATAGGCGAGCCCGGCAAACGCCACGGCCTTCGCCCATTTTGGCGTTTTGGGATCGATGGCGCAGTAGTAGATCGCCACGGCGTCCAGCAAAAAGGGGATTTTCGCGGCGTTGGCCTTCACTTTGTCCCAAAAATGCCGCTGGACGTATTCTTCGTCGGTTTGATCGGGCTTGCGGGCAAGGCGAACCTCTTCCTTTGCTTTCATGGCGCACCCCTTTCTTTTGGTCATCCGAATAATTGCCTTCTTCTTTCTTTTACACGCGGCCCGTGCGGGAGAAACAGCGCGGCCCGGCGCTCCGGCCCTCGGCAGAGGGGCAGCGGAAAGCGCATGGGAGAGGGCGGACGGCGGACGGAGGACGAGGGCGGCGGAAAGCAACCCTTTACGGCCCTGGAATTTCTTTTACAGCCAGGACGAACGAACGCCGGCAGGCCGGGCAGTGGGCGGTATGCAGGCAGACGTGCTCCGCCAGATCGGGATACCCGTTGGTGGCCGACACGTCGTCGATCGGCCGGTATGGCGAGTAGGGGCCGAACGTGTCGTTCAGCCGGCCCCGGTCTTCGGTCGGCCCGCCGCAAGCGGGGCACTCGGCCGCAAGCGTGCGCAGCCCGTTGCAAACGGGACAAATACCGGACATCGGCACCGCTCCTTTCGGGAGGTTTTTCCTTACCGAAAGTTTACCCCAAAAGCCCGGCGGGCAAGCAGACGACGGAAGCGGTTCATGCCCCGGCGGGGCGTACGCGCGGAGTGGGTGGGGCGGAGGAGGCCGCCATGGCGTAGGTGCACGTGTGGTACGCTGGAGCGGAAGCGGTCCGCACTCGGCGTGGGCGTACGCGCGGAGTGGGTGGGGCGAGGGGGCCGCCATGGCGTGGGTGCACGTTGTGGTACGCTGGAGCGGAAGCGGTCCGCACTCGGCGTGGGCGAGCGCGGTGCGGCTGTGAAGCAAAAGCGGCCCATTCTTCAGCGCAGGTAATCCGAAGGGTAGCTGCGGATGCAGGAGCTGGTTAACGCGCCTGCCCGGGGGCGGATAACAAACGAGGCTGTCAAAAGTCAAAATTGACTTAAGACAGCCTCGTTTTTTGCTTGCTTCCCTTTTTGCAGAGCTCGTTTTTGCCAAGGGGATGCCCTAACGGTTGCCACAGGGCTTATTCCCGGCAAAATCGCCGTTTTTTTGCGCTAACGGTTGCCACAGCGCTTATTTGGGGAAAAAGGGGGCGGTAACAGGCAAAAAAGCCAAAATAAGCTCCGTGGCAACCGTTACATTTCGCACCCGCCCTTTTTCGGGCAAATAGCCTCTGTGGCAACCGTTAGCCCGCCGCCGCCATGCCCTGCCGCAGATACCACAAAAAACAACAGGGGAGTCAATCCTTTAAACCGCCCGGAGGGGGACCGGTGAGCCGTCCGGAGGGGTGGGCGGGCCGGCCCAGGCATTCCGCGCCTTCGTCTCCTCCGACTCCCCCGCGTCTCCACCGCCTACGTTCAGCGTTTCATGTTGCTGCTGTGACCGGGCGAAAGCTTGGCGGACGGGTCGATGTACACCTTGGCGTTATTGATCGCCGTTGGCGCTTCGCCGAAGCCGACCGCGATCAGCTTCAGCTTGCCGGGGTAGGTGGTAATGTCGCCGGCTCCGAAGATGCCGGGAATGCTCGTTTCCATACGCGAATCGACCACGACGGAGTGGTCCTCGATTTCGAGGCCCCATTCCGAGATCGGGCCGAGGGAGGAAACAAAGCCGAAGTTCACGATGACGTCATCCACTTCAACCTCGGTTTCTTCGCCGGTTTTGATGTGCTTCAGGACGACGGCTTCGATCTTGCCCTCGCCGCGCAGGGCGGAGATTTCCGTCGGGGTGACCACCTCCACCTTGGAGGCCAT
Organism: Gorillibacterium sp. sgz306347; assembly: GCF_059735245.1. Taxonomy (NCBI): domain Bacteria; kingdom Bacillati; phylum Bacillota; class Bacilli; order Caryophanales; family Paenibacillaceae; genus Gorillibacterium; species Gorillibacterium sp. sgz306347. The sequence continues at coordinate 129,911 of NZ_JCAPET010000002.1, read as the reverse complement.
CAGGTTGGCTACGCTGTGCTCGTGCGCGCGGAACTTGTCGCGGCGGTGAATCAGCGTCACCTTCTCCGCGATTGGCTCCAGCATGAGCGCCCAGTCCACGGCGGAGTCGCCGCCGCCGCTGATCAGCACTTTTTTGCCGCTGAAGGAGTTGAGATCTTTTACGAAGTAGTGCAGGTTGCTCTTCTCGAAGCCCAGCGCTTCGTTCAGCTCCAGCCGGCGCGGCTCGAACGCTCCGACTCCGGCCGTGATAATCACCGTGCGGCTCCGGTGAACCGTCTTGTTGGTGGTGATTTCAAATAACCGCTCTTCTTTCTTTTCGACGAGCAGCACTTTCTCCTCCAGGCAGGTTTGCACCGGGAAGTGGTTCATTTGCTCCTTCAGGTTGTCAACCAGCTCCTGGCCGCGCACGCGCGGGAAGCCTGCGACGTCGTAGATGTATTTTTCCGGGTACAGCGCAGCCAGCTGGCCGCCGAGCTGGGGCATGCTTTCGATAATCTTCACCGAAGCCTGCCGCATTCCCGCATAAAAGGCCGCAAACATCCCGATCGGCCCCCCGCCGATAATCGCGATGTCGACCAATTCCGTGTCCAATTGCTCGTTGTTCACTTTTCCAAAGCACCTCCGATAACGTCTGCCGATTCTTCTTTTTCATTATAATACATCCGGCCGATGAAAAGAAAACAGGTTTGAAATTTGTCTGTGAAAGTGATCACAAAGATGCGATATTTTCGTGGCGGTTGTTTGCGAACGCGCGTTAAAACGGGTATGATGAGGGTGGGAAAAGACTTGCTATTTTCGGGTTCAGGGGATATCATTTTTAGGATTGGGTAAGTCGGACCGCAAAATGGAAGTTCTAGACAACCGGAAAACCGGACGGAGTGGAAACCAAGACATCGGGATACCGGCTTCAGATGTGGCGTTTTTCACATCTTTTTTGGCAAGGACGGATATCCTTATAAACTATAGAAACGATGGAAGGGATCGAGAGATGAGCCGTATACCAAGGATCGTCATACTGGGTGCAGGGTACGGAGGAGTTGTGACTGCCATCCGGTTGCAGAAGCACTTAAACTACAATGAAGCGGATGTTACGCTTGTCAACAAACATGATTACCATTATATAACGACTCATTTGCATATGCCTGCGGCGGGGACGGATTCCCCGGAAAACGCACGCGTGGAGATCTCCAAGCTGATCGACGAGTTCAAAATCGATTTCGTCAAATCGACGGTGGCGCAAATCCGTCCGCAGGACAAAAAGGTCATCATGGAAGACAGCACCCTGTCGTACGATTACCTGGTGGTCGGGCTCGGCGGGGAGCCGGAGACGTTTGGCATTCCGGGGCTGAAGGACAATTCGCTCAGCATCCGCAGCCTGAACAGCGTCCGGTACATCCGCGAGCACATCGAGTTCCAGTTTGCAAAATTCAAGCAGGAACCGCACCGGACCGATTACCTGACGTTTGTGGTCGGCGGCGCGGGCTTCACCGGCATTGAGTTTCTGGGCGAGCTGGCGAACCGCCTGCCCAAGCTGTGCAAGGAGTTTGACGTCGATCCCTCCCTCGTGAAGATCATCAACGTCGAGGCGGCTCCGACCGCTCTGCCGGGCTTTGATCCCGAGCTGGTCGAGTACGCCACCGAATCGCTGAAGGCCAGGGGGGTCGTTTTCCGCCTGGCGACCGCGATCAAGGAATGCACCGAGGACGGCGTCATCCTGGCGAACGGCGAATCGATCAAAGCGGGTACGGTCGTCTGGACCGGCGGCATCCGGGGCAACCGGATTCTGGAGGAAGCGGGCTTCGAGACGATGCGCGGCCGCGTCGTGGTCGACGCCCACCTGCGCACCAAGGAATACGACAACGTCTACGTGCTCGGCGACTGCTCGATCGTGCTGAACGAGCAGGGCAAGCCTTACCCGCCGACGGCGCAAATTTCGATTCAGCAGGCTGAGGTGTGTTCGCACAATCTGATCGCGACCATCCGCAACACGCCGCTGAAGGAATTCAAGTTTTCCAACAAGGGAACGGTGGCTTCGCTCGGCAAAGGCGACGCGGTCGGCATTGTCGGCAGCAAGAAAATCAAGGGCCACACGGCGGCGCTGATGAAGAAAGCCATCGACGTGCGTTACCTGTACATTATCGGGGGCCTTCCCCTCGTGGTCAAAAAAGGCTTGTAGAAGCGCGAACGGAGGACCAAGCCGATGCGGCATTGCAGCGTGCAGGTCAGAGGGCTTCTGACCCGCGAAGAACTGGACCGGTACAACGCGTTGATGGAGGTCGGGCATTACCTGGAAAGCCAGGAGCGCCGCGACCTGTCCTATATCGTGCAAAAAGAAATCGACATCCTGATTCTTCCCGCCATTGAGCGCCTGAAGGAGAAGGGCCGCAAAAGGGACCGGGCCGACGAAGAGTATCTGGCTTCGCTCCGGGCCGCCGCGGAGGACTCCGGCGACGAATAGGCTGCGCCGCGTGCTTCGCGATATCCGGCAGCGGCTCCCGAACGAAAGAAAAGTAAACCGTCACGCATCCGGCGCAAGCCGGGGCGGACGGTTTTTTGCTATGCGGAAAATCCGCCATTTCCGGGCGCGGCGCTGCGGTAAAAACCGGATGTCCGGGGCAGAGTAAAAGCGGAAACAACGGTTTGCAGCCGGGAACCGGGGGGTTCAAAAAATCGCTTTCAATCTCCGGTTTTCAAAGGGGCTTTGGCATGGTACACTGTCGTTAGGCAAACGTTAGCGAAGGTGTCCAATACGGCGTATCCCTTTGTGATACGTTTCGCCGGTAAACCGAATTTATAGGGATTGCCAGGCGGCGATCCGGCAAAAAGGTGACCTTATGGCCAAAAAAGTAACCATGCAGCAAATCGCCGCGCATCTCGGCGTTTCCAAATACGTGGTCTCCAAATCGCTTTCCGGGAAGCCGGGCGTCAGTACGGCTACGCGGGAACGGGTGCTTCAGATGGCGGCCCGGCTCGGGTATTACGCGAACAAGGGGACTTCAGCCGGCAGCGCGAAGCCGGAAGCATTTGAGGATGGAGCGAGCCCCGCGGAAAAGCGGACGGTGATTGTGCTGATGTCGAACATCCGCTTCCAGACACGCAACAACGTCTACTGGGGGCGCGTGCTGGAGGGGATTTCGCTCAAGCTGGAGGAAAAACGGCTGAACATGGTGATCGTAACCGAGCAGCGCGAGCAGGTGCTGAACCTTTTCAACACGGAAGGGGTGCTCGGGGTAATCGGGGTCGGGTACGCGCCTACCGCGATGCTGCTGGACATTCACCGGGCGGGGCTGCCGCTCGTGCTGCTCGATCACGACGACCCGCTCGTTCCGGCCGACTCCCTGTTCGTCAACAATTTTGACTGCATGGCCCGCATGACCTCGCATTTGATCGGGCTTGGCCACCGTTCCTTCAAGTTTGTCGGCTCGATCCAGTTCGCCACCAGCTTTTTTCAGCGTTGGATCGGGTTCCGCATGACCCTGGAGGAGAACGGGCTGGACCCGGTGCGGGAGGACAAAATCGCTTACCTGCCCCGGGCGGAGCGGCGTCAGCACGAGGAAGAGATTGATGCGTGGGTGACCAAGACGCTGAAAAACGGTGAAATGCCGAGCGCTTTGGTATGCGCCAACGACGACATCGCCCTCATGATGATGAACAGCCTGAAGGCTGCCGGCATGCGCATTCCCGAGGACGTTTCCGTGACCGGGTTCGACAACATTGAAGACACTTATTCCTCCGAGCCCGGCCTCAGCACCGTCAATGTCCCGAAGGAGGCGCTTGGCCGCCGTTCGGTCGAATTGCTGCTTTGGCGGTATGCCAACCCGTCCGAGCCGTACGTCAAGTATTTGGTATCGGGCGAGATGATTCTCCGCGATTCGGTCGGCAAGCCGGCGGAGACGCGCAAAACCAGAAAAAACGGGTGACCCTTTCCTCCGGCCGGGCGTCCGTCCGCTGATAACGGCGGCGGCATCCCCGATGGACAGGCGATTTCCAAGACAACACGAACCGACAGGAGGCAAACCATGACCATTCAACAAGAGAAGTTTCACGGCATGACCTGGGGCTGGGTTGGCACACGCGGCACCTGGACCGGCCCGGACGCGGAAGCGTCGATGGACAAAATGGCCGCTCTCGGCGTCAACTGGGTTACGCTGGCGCTGGCGGCGCTCCAGGACCATCCGCATGCGACGGTCATCCGCTTCCGGGAGAAGCCGACCGTGACCGACGAGGAAGTGCGCGGAGCCATCCGGAACGCCAGGGAACGCGGCCTTAAAATCTGCCTCAAGCCGGTCGTTAACTGCGCGGACGGCACGTGGCGGGCGCACATCAACTTTTTCGACGAGGAAGTGCCCGGCGAGCCCTCCTGGGCCCAATGGTTCGCCTCCTACACGGAATTCATTCTCCACTATGCGAAGATCGCGGAGCAGGAAAACTGCGAGATGTTCTGCATTGGCTGCGAAATGGTGCAGACCGACAAGCGGGAGCAGGAATGGCGCGAGCTGATCCGCCGGGTGCGCGAGGTTTACAGCGGCCCCATCACGTACAACTGCGACAAATACCAGGAGGACCGGGTGAAGTGGTGGGACGCGGTGGACTTGATTTCCGCGAGCGGGTACTACCCGACCGGCGGCTGGGAGCCCCAGCTGGACCGGATCGAAAACGTCGTGAAAACGTACGGAAAGCCGTTCCTGTTCATGGAAACCGGCTGTCCGAGCCGGGGCGGGTCGGGCAAGTTCCCGAACGACTGGTCGCATGAAGGCCCGCCGAGCGAGGAGGAGCAGGACGCGTTTTACGCCTCCATGTTCGAAGCCTGCGCGAAGCGCAGCTGGGTACAGGGCTACATGCTGTGGGACTGGCCCGCGAAGCTTTACCCCGCCGAGGAAGGCCCCGGCCACGACGGATACTGCATGTACGGCAAGAAGGCCGAGCAGCGGATCAAAGCATTTTACACACAGGGATAACAAACGGAGGGAACCGACATGAGCGTGAACGAACGCGCAATTCAGCTGAAAAAGGACATGGAACAGGAATTCCGCAACATTTTGAGCTTCTGGGAAACCCATACCCCCGATACGGAAAAAGGCGGCTTCTTCGGCGCCATCGCCGACAACATGGAAGTGCTGAAGGAAGCGGACCGCGGTCTCGTGCTGAACGCCCGCATCCTTTGGACCTTTTCCACGGCGTACCGCGCCTTCGGCGATCAGAACTATTTGGCGCAGGCCGAACGGGCCTTCGACTACCTGAAAACCTACTTCTGGGACAAAGAAAACGGCGGCTGGTACTGGATGGTCGACCACAACGGCAACAAGGTGCAGGACAAGAAGCAGGTGTACGGGCAGGCGTTTGTCATCTACGCGCTCACCGAATTCCATCGTGCGAAGCCGAATGAGGAAGCGCTCAAATACGCGATCGACACCTTCAACCTGCTGGAAAAATACGCCTACGACAAAGAAAACAAAGGCTATTTTGAAGCGTTCGCCGGCGACTGGAGCCCGACGCAGGACTTCAGCCTGAGCACGAAGGACCTGAACGAGAAGAAATCGATGAACACGCATCTGCACGTGATGGAAGCCTACACGAATCTGCTGCGGGTTTGGGATTCGGAGCAGCTGAAGCGCAGCCAGGGCGAACTGATCGACGTAACCCTCGATCGCATCGTCAACCAGGAAAACGGCCACTTCCTGCTGTTCTTCGACGAGTTCTGGACGATCAAGTCCGAGGAAATTTCCTATGGCCACGACATTGAAGGCAGCTGGCTTCTGCTGGAGGCTGCCGAGGTGCTGGGCGACGAGTCCCGCCTGCCCCGCGTCAAGGAAACGGCGATCCTGATGGCGAAGGCCACGCTGGAAGAAGGCGTGGACGAAGACGGCGGCCTGCTGAACGAAGGCGGCCCGCACGGCCTGACCGATACGAACAAGGACTGGTGGCCGCAGGCCGAAGCCGTTGTCGGCTTCCTGAACGCCTACCAGATGACCGGCGACGAAGCGTACTTCAATGCCGCCGAGCGGAGCTGGCAGTTCATCGACCGGGTTATGCTGGACAAGGAAAACGGCGAATGGTTCGGCAAAGTATCCCGCGAGGGCGTTCCGTACCGCACGGAAATGAAGGTCGACGCCTGGAAATGCCCGTACCACAACGGGCGCGCCTGCCTGGAGGTTATGGAGCGGGTGGAAAAGCTGGTGCACGCGTAAGCGGCACGTAAACGAAAAATCGGCGGGGCGCGGTTGACGCGCTCCGCCGATTTTTTTTGCGGCCGGGGGTGGTTTCAGCCGAGGTGCCGCACATGGGGGTAGCCTTGGGGGACAGGACCGGGCGGACTGGCGGACCGGGCGGACCAGGCGGACCAGGCGGACTGGCGGACCAGGCGGACTGGCGGACCGGGCGGACTGGCGGACCAGGCGGACCAGGCGGACCAGGCGGACCAGGCGAACTGGCGGACCAGGCTGAAAAAGCGGGCAGCGTCTGAAGGCGGTTGGGAAGGCGGGAGTGCTGTGTCGGAAACCGGCTGAACCCTGTAGTGTTTCAGGGGGCTGCCGGGCGATGACTGGCGCTAGATAGCGGTCGGGAGGGCGGAGTGCGGGCGGACTGAGCTCTGAGAGTACAGGAAGGCGGGAGTACTGGATAGGGCGGACTGGTAGGGAAGGAGGAACGGGCGGACCAAGCGGATAACGTCTGAAGGCGATCGGGAGGGAGGATCGCGCGCTGGCTGACCCCATACAGCGCTGGGAATACAGCTTGATTACGGGCCGTACGGAGAGCAACAGGAAGTAGGCATGTGTGGTTTGCTTTCAGTTGGAAGTGAGATTTGTGCGCGGAGTGACATGATACTGGTCGGTGTACCGGCTTTGCGCATGAACTTTCCGCGATGCAAATGTGGCTTCAGCAAGTCGTGGTATGGCGGGGATACCAATGGGGCTTTCGCAAATTGCGGTGTAGTGGGGATGCCGGGTAGCCGCCATCGGGGGGGGTAAAATATGAATAAGTACCAAAAGGCAACTATTTTGCCGTAAAAAAGCGATATAAAGAGAAATAGGTACATAGAAGCAACTATTTTGCCGTAAAAAAGCGATATAAAGAGAAATAGGTACATAGAAGCAACTATTTTGCCGTAAAAAAGCGATATAAAGAGAAATAGGTACATAGAAGCAACTATTTTGCCGTAAAAAAGCGATATAAAGAGAAATAGGTACATAGAAGCAACTATTTTGCCGTAAAAAAGCGATATAAAGAGAAATAGGTACATAGAAGCAACTATTTTGCCGTAAAAAAGCGATATAAAGAGAAATAGGTACATAGAAGCAACTATTTTGCCGTAAAAAAGCGATATAAAGAGAAATAGGTACATAGAAGCAACTATTTTGCCGTAAAAAAGCGATATAAAGAGAAATAGGTACATAGAAGCAACTATTTTGCCGTAAAAAAGCGATATAAAGAGAAATAGGTACATAGAAGCAACTATTTTGCCGTAAAAAAGCGATATAAAGAGAAATAGGTACATAGAAGCAACTATTTTGCCGTAAAAAAGCGATATAAAGAGAAATAGGTACATAGAAGCAACTATTTTGCCGTAAAAAAGCGATATAAAGAGAAATAGGTACATAGAAGCAACTATTTTGCCGTAAAAAAGCGATATAAAGAGAAATAGGTACATAGAAGCAACTATTTTGCCGTAAAAAAGCGATATAAAGAGAAATAGGTACATAGAAGCAACTATTTTGCCGTAAAAAAGCGATATAAAGAGAAATAGGTACATAGAAGCAACTATTTTGCCGTAAAAAAGCGATATAAAGAGAAATAGGTACATAGAAGCAACTATTTTCCGTAAAATCGGCTAAAATGACCCTTTTTCATGAAAATAGGTGCTCCATAGTGCTTATTTCTATTCCAAGGTCCATTTATGGGAAAATAAGTGCGGGTTTGCATCTATTTCCCATAGAAGCTCTGGCTCTAGTCTTATTGCGCATAAAAGGGTTTTTGGCGAGCCTTATGAGCCGACCTAACGGGCCGATTTAACGGGGAAACTCTCATGATCCAAAACCCGTTCCGCCATTCTGCGTTGTCAGGGTTCCTTGCGACGGCTTCGGGGGTGTGATGCAGAACGGTGCGTGCTCCTCAAGTCGAGCATCCAAGGATTTCATTCGCATGCATATACAAACACGCTTCCTCAAGCAAACGGAAGCGTGCTTTTGCAGCGTCAGGAAACTCCCAAAGCCGAAGTGGAGATAGTGAAGCGGCAGCAAGCAGGGTTCATGCAACTGTGCTGAGTAGCGGCAGCAAATCGCATGCCTAAGGTCGGCCCACGCACAGCGCGAAGCGTCGGCAGAGCGCAAGCTGAAGCCGGTCCGCGTACCCGCCGGGCGGNAGCGTCGGCAGAGCGCAAGCTGAAGCCGGTCTGCGTTACCGCCGGGCGGCGGGGCCTATGCCCTGAGCCGATCACAGCGCGAAGCGTCGGCAGAGCGCAAGCTGAAGCCGGTCCGCGCTACCGCCGGGCGGTGTGGCCCATGGCCCAGCCGGTCCACGCACGGCGCGAAGCGGCGGCTAACCGCATGCCCCACCATGGCCATGCGGTCAGCCCTCTAATGCCGGCCGACGCCCCGAAGTCTTACCTCCCGGGCTGGCGGATTAAACGCGGAGCGTTTCGGCCAGGCGTTCGGGCGCGAGGCGGTTGCCGACGAAAAATTCGCCGAAATCGCCGTACCGGGCGCTGACTTCGTCAAACCGCATTTCGTACACGAGTTTTTTGAAATGAAGCGGATCGTCCGAGAACAGCGTCACGCCCCATTCCCAGTCGTCGAAACCGACCGAGCCGGAGATGATCTGCTTCACCTTACCGGCGTAGCTCCGGCCGATCCGGCCGTGGCTGCGCATCATTGTCCGGCGTTCCTCCATGCTGAGCATATACCAGTTGTCGCCGCCCTGGCGGCGTTTGTTCATGGGGTAGAAGCAGAGATGCTTCGCCTCCGGCAGCTCCGGCTTGAGCCGGGCCAGTATTTCCGGGTCTTCCATCGGATCGGTGCCGGGTTTGGACATGTAGCTGCTCAATTCGACAATCGAGACATACGAATAAGACGGCAGCGTATGCTCGGCAAATTTGGTTTTGTTGAAGGCGGTTTCGACCGCTTCCAGCTCCTCCATCGTCTCCCGGAGATGCATGAAGACAAAGTCGGCTTTTTGCCCGACGATGCTGTACAGGACGGTGCTGCCTTCTTTCCGGGCGCTTAGCTCCTGCCATTCGGTCCAAAGCCCCTGCAATTCGTCAAGCGCCCGCGCGCGCTCGTCGTCGGATGCGTATTTCCAGGAAGTCCAGTTGATCGTGCGGAAATCGTGCAGCACATACCAGCCTTCCAATGTCTGAACGGCTTCATTCATCGGTTACAACTCCTTGGTTTCGTCGTTGGGCTTTCTTCCTTGTATTGTAACGCAACGCACAAGAGCGGAGCAAACGGGGTGTATTTTTTGCCGACGGGACTCCCGGGCGTGTCGTTTTCTGTGGTAGAATGATAGAACGGGAACTTCCCGAAGGATGGAGTCTAGTATCATGCGCATTACCAACATGCTTCATTTTACGGAAAATCATCGCTTTTGCGTTTACCGGGATTTTGCGCTCGGCGGACTCGATTATAAAATGCTCACCAAAATGTACCAGCCGATGGTCGGAGCGTTTGCGATCGGGATTTATTCGACCTTTTACCAGCAGCTTGCCGGGGACCGGGTCGGATTTTCGCCTCTGGAGCAGCAGCGGGCGCTTTTTTTGTCGCTTGATCTGGAGCCGGGGGAACGCGGCCGCAAAATCTTTGTCGAACAAACGTCGCGCCTGGAGGCGGTCGGCCTGCTGCAGACGACGCGGCGGTTTTTGCCGGACAGCGAAGATTACGTCTATGAATATCAGCTCCTTCAGCCCTTGTCGCCCACGGAATTTTTCCGCAACCAGCATTTGACTTACCTGCTTCGGGACAAGGTCGGCAAATATGCGCTGCTTTTTCTGAAGGACGAGCTGATTGCCGGGGAACCGGAAGGCTTTACAGAGGCGAACGGGGAAAACCTGTCCGTTCCGTTCTATGAGCTTTTCCGTCTCAACACCCAGGTGTTCGATCATGAGCTGGAGCTCGGCTTCGGAGAAAGCGCGGCGGCCCGCGACCTGCGGGCAAAGCCGGATTTTACCTCCAAAGGCTTTGCGTACGCCGATATCATCACGCGTTTTCCGCGCGAGTCCCGCAACCGGGAATACGTGGAGGCGCTGAAATACCGGCAGGATCAGCTGGTTGAGATCAATCTGATCGCCAAGAAATACGAGCTTTCGCTGCAGGAAACATGCCGGCTGCTGGACGAGGATTCCGTTTTCGACGAGGACGGGAATCTGCTCCGCGACGCGCTGCAGTACAAAGCCAACCTTCATTTCCGCCAGGCCAAAAAACGCGACGAGCAGGCCGAGCGGTTTGTCGGCAAGGTCGTGCCGCTGCATCCGGACGAAGAGAAGGAAACGGAGGAAAAGCCGGTCGAAATGCAGTATTACCTGGAGGTGCCGGTCATTTTCCAGGGCCAATGCGACGAGCACCAGTACAACATGATCATGCGCAACGATCCGTACACCAAGGTGCTGAAACGCTTTTTCTCGCAGGGCAGCGTGCCTGATGGCATTCTGGATGTTTTTCAGAAAATCGACCTGAACTACAAGCTGCCGGAGGAAGTGATCAACGTCCTGATCCATTTCATTCACACCGAGCGGCGTTCCTGGTCCAAGTCGTCCATTGAAACCGTTGCTTCGGACATGCTCGGCAAACAGGTCGGCACCTACGAGCAAGCGGTGGAATACATTCGCGAACGCGTGAAATACAAGGAGCGCAAGGAAGCGTCCTCGAAGACGGCTTCGGGCCGGAGCGGCGCCCGCAAGGGCAAGCAGAAGCCGCCGCTGCCCACGATGGCAAGCGCGCCTGCCAAAACCGTGACCCCCGAGGAGTTTGAAGAAATGTGGAAAAGGGCGGAACGGCTCGACGGCAAATCCTGACGGACTGCCCGCCGCGCCGCCTTGAAAGGAGGACCCGAACATGGAATCGTTGTCCCACTTGCTGAAATCGGCCGTCAAGCCCGAGTATTTGCGCCGGGCCGACGAGCTGGCCAAGGAGCTGCTGAGCGATCCGGTGATGGTCAAATGGCGCGAGAAGCATCCGTTTGTGACGGATGGGGACTTGAAGCTGCAGATGAACCGGGTCTATCAGTTCGTGAACGAATACAAAACCTGCGCCTACCGCTGCCCGGGGCTGGCCGCATGCCCGAACGGGCTTCCCGGTCATTGCAGCACCCTGACGGCGGAGAGCGACGGAAACGGTGTGCAGGTATACGACCAGCGCACCCCTTGCAAGAAATTCCGGGCGCATCAGGCCCAGGTGGCCGTCCGCAGCCGGGTCCACAGCTTTTATGTGGACGAGCGGGCGCTGAACGAAGGCTACTCCGCCAAGGAGATTTTGTCCATTGACATGGAACGGGCGGCGTCCGCGGACAGCGTGATCCGTTACATTGAGGAAACGAAGGAAGGCGGCCTGCCGGCTAGCGGGCTGTATCTTGCGGGCGGCCACGGCGTCGGCAAAACGTTTTTGATGTGCTACCTGCTCCATGAGCTGGCCAAAACCGGCCTCAGCGGGGCGATCGTGTACATGCCGGATTTTGCGGAGGACCTGAAGTCGATGTTCGAAGAGCCGCAGAGGCTGAAGGAAACGATGGATCTTCTGAAAACCACCGATCTGCTCGTATTCGACGACATCGGAGCGGAAAACCTGAATCCGTGGCTGCGGGATCATGTGCTCGGCACGATCCTCAATTTCCGGATGAACCGGAAGCCGACGTTCTTCACGTCGAACCACGACCTGGACACACTGGAGCGCCATTTCAGCTTTACCAGCCGGGACGGCGAGGATGAATTCCGCGGCCGCCGCATCATGGAGCGGATCCGCCCGTTCGTGCGCGTGGTACCGGTAAGCGGCAGCAACAAGCGCGGCGCCGGGGTGCGCTAGGCGGTCCGGTAGCCGGAACCAACAGCGGCCGGAGGCCCGAGCCGGCCCCGTCCGGGGCAGCAGCCCTTCGGTTTCCGCGAAGCCAGCCCCCAGCGCGGAGCATGGGCCCGGGGGAGCTTAGCTGTTTGCCGCACACCGAGCCGCCCCCGGTTCATTAGAACAAGAAGCCGGTTTGTGCTATACTGGTTCCGTTGACCCGATTTTTGGGTACTATATAGGTAGCTCCATTCATTCCCTTGCAGAAAAGGAGGATTACTCATGGCCATCGTAAACGTTTCGGACCAAACCTTCGGTGCGGAAGTGGAAGACAAAGGCACCGTTCTGGTTGACTTTTGGGCTCCGTGGTGCGGCCCCTGCAAAATGATTGCGCCGGTCCTCGAGGAACTCGATCAAGAGCTCGGCGACAGCATCAAGATCGCCAAGCTGAACGTGGATGACAACCCGGAATCGGCTTCCCGCTTCGGCGTGATGAGCATTCCGACGTTGATCGTGTTCAAGGATGGGCAGCCGGTTGACAAAGTCGTCGGCTTCCAGTCCAAAGATGCGCTGAAGAGCGTCGTATCCCGCCACCAGTAAGACGGGGCGTATACGCAACACCAGAGCAGGAGGAGGAAGCCGGCGGCCACCCGTGCCGCCGGGGGATTCTTCCTGTATTTTTATGGGGTGATACCGAATGATCGACGATACGCCGGATAACATCCGGAGCAAGCTGGCTCTTTTGCCGGACCAGCCGGGCTGTTACCTGATGAAGAACAAAGACGGCAAAATCATATACGTGGGCAAGGCGAAAATTTTAAAAAACCGCGTCCGCTCCTATTTTACCGGCAGTCATAATGCGAAAACCCAGCGCCTGGTCAGCGAGATCCGGGACTTTGAATATATTGTCACCGCCAGCAACATGGAAGCCCTCATTCTGGAGTGCAACCTGATCAAGCAGCATTCTCCCCGCTACAACGTGCTGCTCAAAGACGACAAGACGTACCCGTACATCAAGATCACCAACGAAACGCATCCCCGCCTGGAGGTTACCCGCAAAGTCCTGAAGGACAAAGCGAAATACTACGGGCCTTACCCGAACGCCTACGCCGCCCATGAGACCAAAAAGCTGCTCGACCGGCTTTACCCGCTGCGCAAGTGCCGCACCCTTCCGCCGAAAGTATGCCTTTATTACCACATGGGGCAGTGCGTCGCCCCCTGCGAGTTTGACGTCGACCCGCAAACGTACCGGGACATGCTGCAGGGCATCAACCGGTTTTTGAGCGGCGGGCACGGCGAAATACGCAAGGAGATCGACAAAAAGATGCAGGAAGCGGCCGAGGCGCTGGAGTTTGAGCGGGCGCGGGAATACCGCGACCAGATCGCCAGCATCGACGCCGTGATCCAGCAGCAGAACATCACCACGGTCGATCAGGTGGACCGCGACGTGTTCGGTTATGCGGTGGACAAGGGCTGGATGTGCGTGCAGGTGCTGTACATGCGCCAAGGCAAAATGATCGAGCGGCACGCTTCGGTTTTTGCGTATTACGGCGAGGAATACGATGACTTTCTGTCCTTCGTGACCCAGTATTACAGCGAAAACCCGGCGCTGCCGAAGGAAATCTTCCTGCCGAACCCTCCCGCGGCGGGAGAGGAAGCCGGTCTGGAGGCTTCTCCGGCGGAACAAAGCGCCGGGCCGGATGACGCCGGGCCGGATGACGCCGGGACGGATGAGGCATCCGGCCAGCCTTCCGCCCTAGAAGGAGCGGTCCGCAGCGAGAAGGACATCAAGGAAACGATGGAAGCCTGGCTCGGCTTGAAGCTGTTCTTCCCGCAGCGCGGCCTGAAACGGCAGATGGTCGAGATGGCCGCGAAGAACGCCCGCATGGCGCTGGAGGAGAAATTCCGGCTGATCGAGCGGGACGAGGAGCGCACCGTCAAAGCCGTGGAGAACCTCGGGCGGTACCTGGGCACCGACGTGATCCGGCGCATCGAAGCCTTCGACAACTCGAACATTCAGGGCAGCGATCCGGTATCGGCGATGGTTGTTTTTATCAACGGGAAGCCGGAGCGGAAGGAGTATCGCAAATACAAGGTCCGCACCGTCAAAGGCCCCGACGACTACGAAACAATGCGCGAGGTGGTGCGGAGGCGGTATGAACGCGTTCTGCGGGAAAACCTGCCGCTGCCCGACCTCGTCGTCATCGACGGCGGCAAGGGTCAGATTTCCGCTGCTGTGGACGTGCTGGAGAACGAGCTCGGGCTGTTCATCCCAGTTTGCGGGCTGGTCAAGGACGCCAAGCACAAAACCGCGCAGCTGATGGCGGGCGATCCGCCTTCGGTCGTCCCACTGCCCCGGGACAGCCAGGAGTTTTACCTGCTGCAGCGCATCCAGGACGAGGTGCACCGGTTTGCAATCACCTTTCACCGGGAAACGAGGGCCAAATCCATGGTCGTCTCCCAGCTGGACGCCATCCCCGGAATCGGCGAAAAGCGGCGAAAGCAGCTGCTCAAGCACTTCGGCTCGCTCAAAAAAATAAGAGAAGCCGGAGTCGATGACTTCCGGCCTCTCGGAATCGGAGACAAGCTGGCGCGCACGATTTTGACGGCGCTCAGGAATAATGAGGGTCCGGCGGATACGGCGCCGGGGGCGGATTCGGATGCGGACGGTCCTTCCGGAACAGCCGGTGAAGCAGCAGAATAGCTCCGGCAACCAGGAAGGGCGTCGCCATATACAGCAACCCGAGCAGAATGCCGGGCGCCGTTTGGTCGGCGTACATGTAGGCCACGCTCATCAGGAGAACGTCCATCGTCACGTGAGCGAAAATCGCCGTGAACAGTCCATACCGGAGGAAGACGTAGCCGAAAATAATGCCGAGCACCGCCACCTCGAACAAACGGGTGTAGTTTGGATAGAACGCATAGGTCGCGTGGCCGGCCGCCCAAACGACGGACGGGATGGCCACCGCCAGAAAACGGAACAGGTGGCGGAAGACGCCTTTGCCCTCGGGCAGCATTTTGCGGACGATGACGATGCCGAAAAGGCGGAATGTGATCTCTTCGCCGATGCCGGCGTACCAGGCCAGCGTCGGAAACAGCCACGGCCAATACAGGTTATCCATCGACTGGGACGGGTCGTTGATCGAGAACGTATCGAACGATGTGAAAGCGAACAGGAACAGCACCTGCTGCACGCCCAGGATAAACAAGGCGAGCAGATACCCGCGCCCCATGCTGTAAAAAACATGGCGGCCGAACTGGGGCTCGCGGAAACGGGGCCAGGGGTTCCAGCCCCGCGCCCGCCAAAGCTGATCGCCGGATACGGCGGTCAGGTACAAGGCGACGGCGAGCAGGGCGTAAAGCACAATGTTCGTCACCACCAGGACCGTATCGCTGATGCCGGCCAGATCGGAAGGCGCTACCGAGGCCAGCTGAGACGGAAGGCTGTTATAGGAATACAGCGAGATGGTCGACAGCACGATCAGCGAGAATACGATGCCCCGGCTGAAACGGACCTGCTTCCGGTTCACGATGGCGAGGATAAAAGCGACCAGGCCGAGCACAAAGGAAACGACCAGATAAAGAACCGACATCAGTCCGGCGCCGTTGTCCTGATCGGCCAGCCAGGTTGTAAAATCCGCCGGCAGCTCGAACTGCGGCATCACCTTGACCAGCTCCTCCCCCTGCGTCCGGAATTCGATGACAAGGGGCGCATCCAGAAGCCGGATGTCGCTGCTGACCATCCGGTGGACGACCAGCTCCCCGCGCTGCGTGAGGCTGGGGCCTTCTTCGTCATAGACAAAGCTTTCGGGATCGAAGCCAAGCGCCCGGATTTCCTCGTCGGCGCTGCTGTCCGCAGCCGATTCGCCCGGCGAGCCGCCTGTTTTCTCCCAGCCCAGAACACGCGGAGTGTTCGGGTCGATGCGCACGGAATAGCTGCCGCTTTCGGAAGACAAATCGACACGCCAAAACTCATCCGCCAAGGGAAGGCTGCTTTTCAAATCTTGAAACGGCCCCGTCAATTCATTCTTGGCGACGTAGACGCTTAGCGGCTTATCGGAAGCGTATACCGCACGTTTCGTTTCGGTCGGCGCGGCTCCGGTTTTGCTGCGGTACCACGCGGCTGCGGTGTTCTGCGCCGCCTCTTGCGTGACCTCGGGTTTGGCCGCGACCGCATCGGGATTGTCTTCTCCATTTGCCGCATACAAGTTGCCGGCGACCAAATACAGTATAATGCCTACTACGGCGAGAAAAATTAAAGTCCGGTTAGCTTTAAAAAGTCCCAATCAACATCCTCCTCTGACGACCGGCTTTCTTCTACCTGCCTATTATACCCTTATGCCGCGAGCGGAGTCTAATGACTGCCGGGAATAAGCGGAAGGCCCGATTTTCGGCCGGTTATCCGAATAAGCAGACGCCAAACTCTCTTAAAGCCGTCTCCACCCCCGAAAGAGGATGGAATCCTTCGGTTTATGGTGCGTTAGCGGCGAAAATCAGCCCAAATTGCCTTTGTGCGGGTACGGCGGGCAAGCTATAATCAAATCAATTGAAAATCGGCCGAATTTCGAAGCATGTGAAAACGGGGGAACCAGAAGCAACAGGGGTGAATTTCGCCGTCCGGCGAATAGGGTAACCTGCCTGCCCGAATCCGACAGCTAACCTCGTAGGCGTCTTGTGCAAGGAAACAACCGGCATTGGTTTCCCAATGTCTTTTTTTTGCGCCGCGGTCGATATTCCGAAAAAGGGTTAATACCATAGAAAAGCCGGGCGGGACCCGGCGAGGGAGAGAACGGACCTTGCTGCAAAAGCTGTTTATCCGGTTAAAGCCTCCGCAGATTCTGGTGCTCGGGTTTGCGCTGATCATTGTCGTCGGCGCGTTTTTGCTGACCCTTCCGGTTTCGTCGGCCAGCGGAGAGCCGACTGCTTTTATCGACGCCTTGTTTACGGCTACGTCCGCCACCTGTGTGACGGGGCTCGTCGTGGTAGACACGGGACTTCACTGGAGCGTGTTTGGCAAAACGGTGATCTTGACTTTGATCCAGGTGGGCGGGCTCGGCTTCATGACGATGGCGACCTTGATCATGCTCGTATTCCGCCGGCGGATCTCGCTGCGGGAGAGGCTGATTTTGCAGGAGGCGCTGAACCAGAACAGCATGGAAGGCATTGTCCGGCTGATCCGCAAGGTGCTACTTTACGCGCTGGTGATTGAAGGGGCCGGAGCGACTCTGCTTGCCATCCGCTTTTCTTTTGACATGAGCCTTGGGGATGCCTTGTTCTTCGGGCTGTTCCATGGCGTTTCCATGTTCAACAACGCCGGTTTTGATCTCATGGGGCCGCTGACTGGTCCGTTCAGCAGCCTGACCTCCTACGTCAATGACCCGCTTGTCAATCTCGTGGTTATGGGGCTGATCGTAACGGGGGGCATCGGCTTCATCGTCATTGCCGAGCTGCACGAGTACCGCAACCGCAAGAAGTTCTCCCTCCATACCAAAGTGGTGCTGTCGAGCACGGCGGCGCTTATTTTGCTGGGCGCCATTGTTTTCTTCCTGTTTGAATACACAAATCCGAACACGCTGAAGCCGCTCTCCTTTTCCGGCAAGGCATGGTCCTCTTTCTTCGCGTCGGTAACGCCGCGGACCGCGGGCGCGAACACCATCGACGTGCTCGGCATGCGCCAGGCTTCGCAATTTTTTACCATCATCCTGATGTTTATCGGGGCTTCGCCCGGCTCGACCGGAGGCGGGATCAAAACGACGACCTTCGCCATTCTGATCGGCGCTATGCTTGCGATGCTGCGGGGCAAAGAAGACATTGTCTTTTTCCGCAACCGGCTGGCCAAGGACCGGATCTACAAGGCGATCACGATGACTTTTTTCGCGCTGTTCCTCGTGGTGTTTGTTTCCATGGTCCTTTCCACGACGGAGGACGTGCAGTTCTTGCGGATTTTATTTGAAGTGACATCGGCGTTCGGTACTGTCGGCCTCTCGATGGGGCTGACGCCGGAGCTGTCCCTGGTCGGGCGCATCATGATCATCCTGATGATGTTTATCGGCCGCCTCGGTCCGCTGACCCTGGCCTATGCGCTGCAGCCGAAGCCCGAGAAGGAATTGTACCGTTATCCGGAAGGCAAGATCACCATCGGTTAAACCGGACAAGGAGGAGACCGCATTGAAACATCATCAATTCGCCGTTATCGGCCTGGGGCGCTTCGGCGCCAGCCTGGCCCGCGAGCTTTATCAAATGGGGTACGAGGTGCTGGGAGTGGACCGTGACGAGGAGCGGGTAGCGGAAATGGAGCCTTACCTGACGCATGCCGTCGTGGCCGATTCCATCGACGAGGAGACGCTTCGTTCGCTCGGGCTGCGCAACTTCGACTGCGCCGTCGTGGCCATCGGCGACGACATCCAGGCGAGCATCATGACCACCATATTGCTGAAGGACATGGGCCTGAAAAAGGTCGTGGCCAAAGCCCGGACCAACCTGCACGGGAAGGTGCTGAACAAGATCGGCGTGGACCGGGTCGTGTTCCCCGAACGGGACATGGGCATCCGCGTCGCCCACCAGCTGGGCACGCCCAATCTGCTGGACTACATTGAATTATCCAAGGATTACTCCATCGCCGAGCTGAACGTCACGACGAAAATTGCCGGCCAAACGCTTCTTGAGCTGAACGCCCGGGCTCGCTTCGGCATCAGCATTGTAGCGATCCACCGCAAGTCGGGCGAGGTATCTGTCTCCCCATCCGCCGAAGAAAAGGTCCACCTCCACGATGTCATGGTCGTCATCGGCTCGAACGAGCAGATCGAGCAGTTCGAGGGTTCGATCAACGACTAGCTTCCGCTGAGTGGTGGTTGGTCGGGCGCGGTCTGGCCTAATCAGGTGAAGAGTAGGCGCATGATATAGCGTGGCTGGGCGCGATCCAGTGAAGAGTCGCATGAGGTAACGTGACGGGTCGTGATCCGGTGATAAGTAGGCGCAGCGTATGAGGTAACGTGACGGGTCGTGATCCGGTGATAAGTAGGCGCATAATGTAGCTTGGCTGGGCGCGATCCGGTGAAGAGTAGGCGCATGGTGTGGCGTGACGGGTCGTGATCCGGTGAAGAGTAGGCGCATGGTGTGGCGTGACGGGTCGTGATCCGGTGAAGAGTAGGCGCATGGTGTGGCGTGCTGGTTATGATCGGTGGACAGGGCATGGTTGGTGCACGGCTGGTCTGATCGGTTGTACCAGGGGAGGCATGATTGTTGCCCGGACCGGACCATTTTTGGCTGTCAATTGCAGCGGACCTTTTGCAAGCAATGTACAATGGACGCTTTGCATGTCGTGGGCAGCGTCCTTTTGCATGCAACGGCCCGCTCTTTGTGATCGTCATCATTTTTAACGGTTGCCACAGCGCTTATTGAGGCCAAAAAGCCCCTTTTCAAATTCTAACGGTTGCCACAGCGCTTATTCAGGTAAAAAACAGGCCAAACGTAGCAAAAAAACGAAAATAAGCTTCGTGGCAACCGTTACAGTTTTCAATGGTTCATTTTTGGGCAAATAAGCTCTGTGGCAACCGTTAGAGATCCCGGCTTCTTAGATTTCGGCGAATAATCGCTGCTCCAACCTGTCGGGCCCCCGCGTATCACCGGAACTGGGGGAAGTAGAAGGGAGGCAGGCAAGAGCAACGTTAGCGGTCGGGGCACTGCATTTCCTCCGCGTTCCTACGCTGGACGAGGAACCACATCAAACGTAAAAAAGCTGTTCTCCCGTCGCGCAGTGGCGGAGGGAGCAGCTTTTTTTAATTTTTCGTTCCGCGTCCCAGGCAGGGAGGGGCATCCGCCCCAGGGTAGCGGGTCAAGACATGGTGTGTTTCCGCCCCCCGGCCCGCCGCCCCGCGCAGCCTCCGGCTCAAGGCGGAAGCTGCACCCGCGTGCGCGGTCCCCCGCGGCTCCGGCTCCGCGGCCGATGGCGGTCCTCCCGTGCCGCTCCCCGGCCCGCCGCCCCGCGCAGCCTCCGGCTCAAGGCGGAAGCGCCGCCCGCGTGTGTGCCGGTTCCGCCGCTCTCCGCCACGCCGCCCCGCGCCGGGAGAGCCTCCTTCTCGTCGGCCCTCCCGCGCCGCCTCCAGCTCGCGGGAGAAGCTGCGCCCACGTACGCGGTCTCCAGCCGCCCCACGCGGTGCGTCGGCCCTTCCGTGCCGCCCCCCGGCCCGCCGCCCCGCGCCGGGAGAGCCTCCTTCTCGCCGGCCCTCCCGCAACGCCGGCTACTCGGGCAGGGGCGGGAAGCCCGCGCCGGGTTCCGCGGCGTCCGCGGCGGCGCGACCGTTGAAGTGCTCGCGCGCCTTGTCGGCAAAGAAGCGGATGTGGGCCGAGCGGTAAGCTTCTTCGGTGTAAATCAGCGAGGTCGTCCGCTTGGCCTCGAGCAGCGCGGGAAGCTGGCGCACGGTCAGGTCGCCGTCCTCCAGCATCCGGCGGCGCAGGTAGGACATGGGCAGCAGCGCCGCCGTACGGAGCGCGGCCACCAGCCGGGTGGTCGCTTCGAAGGAGTCGATCTCCATCTTGACCTCCGGCTGCGCGCCGGACCGGTCGAACAGCTCGTCGATCAGCGTCCGGTACCAGGTGCCGCGCGAGAACAAAATCATCGGCAAGCCGTTCAGATCGTCCATATCCAGCTCCGGTTTTTCCAGCAGCGGGTGGCCGGAAGGGAGCACGAGCCCCAGATGGTCCTCGAACAGCGGAACGCAGAGGACGCCCGTCCGCTCCGCTCGGGATGCGACCAGGCCGAGATCGGCTTTTTTCTCTTTGACAAGCGCGATGATCTCATGGGTTTTGCCTGTGAGAACTGTGATGTCCGTCTCTGGAAAATCGGAAGCGTAGGCGGCAATCAGGTCGGGAAGCGTCGTCTGCAAGGTGGTAAGGCTGGCTCCGACAGTCAGCTGCAAAGGGGCGGCTTCCTCCCGGATGCGGCGGAAAGCCTCCAGCATTTCCTTCTGCATGGCCCGGATGCGCACGGCATATTCATAGCCGATGGCCCCCGCGCGCGTCAGCGTGAGCCGTTTGCCCGTCCGGTCAAACAGCTTGAGCCCGAGCTCCTCCTCCAGCCCCATGATCTGCCGGGACACCGCCGGCTGGGACAGATTCAGGAGCGCCGCCGCCTTGTTGACGCTTTTCTGCTCGACCACTGTCGCAAACACGTCCAAATGCTCCATATTCGATCCCCTTTATGCGCGATAGGCATTAAAATTCATGCCATTTTGACATTTCCATTATAAGCGAAAAAGGAGTACGATAAAAACAAGCGGAATGCAATAATTATTATTAAAAGATTATTGCTCTTTGCTGGTTTTGATTTTAGCCGGAGGGCCACCCCTCCTTCCGAAGACGCAAAAGAGCATCTCTTGCTTGAGCTTTTGCCGCTCGGAAAATTTTTTTATGATAGCGTTATCATGATTCGTTTTGTGGGTAAAAGGGTTAGTGGGAGAAGGAACATTTTCGAAATTGGGGGGACGTTGTCATTGGTGAGAGGGAACTCTTATTATTACCGGAAAATCCATTCACTGCTCGGCGTAATACCGATCGGAGCCTTCCTGGTCGAACACCTGATCACAAACTATTCCGCTTACAATGAAGGCCATGAAGGATTCCTGAGCAAAATCGAATGGATCAACAGCTTGCCGCTCGTTCTGGGTCTGGAAATCTTTTTGATCTGGCTTCCGCTTCTGTATCATGGCGTTTACGGGCTTTATGTCGCGTATACGTCGCGCAACAACGTTACGAACTACGGGTATTTCCGCAACGTTATGTTCATGCTTCAGCGCGTGACGGGCGTCATCACCTTTTTGTTCATCGCCTGGCATGTTTTCGATACCCGCGTGCAGCTCGCGCTCGGCAATGTGACGCATGACCAGCTCGGCGTTCGCATGCACGAAATTTTAACCCAGCCGTTTGCTTACGTGCTTTACGCAATCGCAACCGTCGCCGCCTGCTTCCATTTTACCAACGGCATGTGGTCGTTCCTGGTAAGCTGGGGCATTACGGTCGGACCCCGGGCGCAGCGGATCTCCGGATACATATGGATGGGCCTGTTTATTGTCATGTCGGTCATGTTCATCCTTACGCTGAACGCCTTCTCCGGCTCCGAGTTCGAACAAACGGCAGCTATTGCGGCGAAAGGATAGGTGAAGGATATGGCGGCTAGCAAAATAATCGTGGTAGGGGGCGGACTGGCCGGGCTGATGGCCACCGTCAAGGCGGCGGAGGCCGGGGTGCCGGTCGAGCTGTTCTCGCTGGTTCCGGTAAAACGGTCCCACTCCGTATGCGCGCAGGGCGGCATTAACGGAGCGGTCAACACAAAAGGCGAAGGAGACTCCCCTTGGGAGCATTTTGACGATACGGTTTACGGCGGCGACTTTCTGGCCAACCAGCCGCCGGTCAAAGCGATGTGCGAGGCGGCCCCCGGCATCATCCACCTGATGGACCGGATGGGCGTCATGTTCAGCCGGACCTCGGAGGGGCTGCTCGATTTCCGCCGCTTCGGCGGAACCAAATACCACCGCACGGCGTTCGCCGGGGCGACGACGGGGCAGCAGCTTCTGTACGCGCTCGACGAGCAGGTGCGGCGTTACGAAGCGGCCGGGATGGTCACCAAATACGAATTCTGGGAATTCGTTTCGGCGGTGCTGGACGAAGAGGGCGCCTGCCGCGGCATCACGGCGCAGGACCTGCGGAGCATGGAGATGCGCACATTCCGCGCGGACGCGGTCATTTTGGCGACGGGCGGGCCGGGCATCGTTTTCGGCAAAACCACGAACTCCGTCATCAACACCGGCACCGCGGCGGGCGCGGTTTACCGCCAGGGCGCCTATTACGCCAACGGCGAATTCATCCAGATTCATCCGACGGCGATTCCGGGCGACGACAAGCTGCGCCTGATGTCCGAGTCGGCGCGCGGCGAAGGCGGCCGGGTCTGGACGTACAAGGACGGCAAGCCGTGGTACTTCCTGGAGGAAAAATACCCCGCTTACGGCAATCTGGTGCCGCGCGACATCGCCACCCGGGAAATCTTCGACGTCTGCGTGAACCAGAAGCTCGGCATTGACGGGGAGAACATGGTGTACCTCGATCTTTCGCACAAGGACCCGAAGGAGCTCGACATCAAGCTCGGCGGCATCATCGAAATTTATGAGAAATTTATGGGCGAGGACCCGCGCAAAATCCCGATGAAAATTTTCCCCGCCGTTCACTATTCGATGGGCGGCATCTGGGTGGATTATAACCAGATGACCAACATTCCCGGCCTGTTTGCCGCCGGCGAATGCGACTATTCGATTCACGGGGCGAACCGCCTCGGGGCGAATTCGCTCGTTTCCTCGATTTTCGGCGGCATGGTGGCGGGGCCGAAGGCGATCGAATACATCCGGGGGCTGGAAAAGCACGCCGAAGACCTTTCCTCGCGCCTGTACGAAACCGAGCAGAAGCGGCAGGCCGATCATTACGAGTCCTTGCTGCGCATGGATGGCCCCGAGAACCCGTACCAGCTGCACAAGGAGCTTGGCGAGGTGATGACCGACAACATGACGGTCGTGCGCCACAACCGCAAGCTGGAGGAAACCCTGGACATCATCAATACGCTGAAGGAGCGCTACCGCCGGATCGGCATGACCGATACGTCGGCCTGGAACAACCAGGGCGCCTCGTTTACGCGGCAGCTGTGGAACATGATGGAGCTGGCGCACGCCATGACGATGGGCGCGCTGCTCCGCAATGAAAGCCGGGGGGCGCATTACAAGCCGGAATTCCCCGAGCGCGACGACGCCAATTTCCTGAAGACGACCAAAGCGAAGCACACGCCGGACGGTCCGGCGATCGAATACGAGCCGGTGGACGTGTCCCTGATTCCGCCGCGGAAGCGGGACTACTCGACCGACAAGAAAAAGGGAGGCAACGCATCATGACCGACATGGCCAGCGCAAGCCCGGGCGCGTCCGTTCCGCTGGAGACGGCGCAAGTCCGGACGGCGGCGAAGGAGCGCACCGTCCGGCTGATCGTGTCCCGCCAGGACAGCCCCGACGCCAAAGCCTACGATGAGGAATTCGAGATTCCGCACCGTCCGAACATGAACGTCATCAGCGCCTTGATGGAAATACAGCGGAACCCGGTAAATGCGAAGGGCTCCAAAACGACGCCCGTCTGCTGGGATTCCAACTGCCTGGAAGAAGTATGCGGCGCCTGCTCGATGGTCATCAACGGCAAGCCCCGGCAGGCCTGCACCGCCTTGATCGACAAGCTGGAGCAGCCGGTCCGGATCGCGCCGATGCGCACTTTTCCGGTCGTCCGCGATCTGGTGATCGACCGCGGCCGCATGTTTACCGCCCTGAAGAAGGTGAAGGCCTGGATTCCGATCGACGGCACATACGACCTCGGGCCCGGCCCGCGTCTGGCGGAATCCAAACGCCAGTGGGCGTATGAGCTGTCCAAATGCATGACCTGCGGCGTCTGTCTGGAGGCCTGTCCAAACGTCAACGACCGGAACAGCTTTATCGGACCGGCGGCGATTTCCCAGGTCCGGCTGTTCAACACGCACCCGACCGGCGAAATGAACAAGCACGAACGGCTGGACGCCCTGATGGAGGACGGCGGCATCGAAGGCTGCGGCAATTCGCAAAACTGCGTGCGGTCCTGTCCGAAGGGGATTCCGCTCACAACTTCGATCGCCGAGATGAACAAGGACACGACCAAGCATTTGTTCAAAAAGTGGCTGGGCATGTAAAAGGCCTCGTCTTTGGAAAAGCGAAACGCTCTCCGTATCGGCTGGTGTCAGCAGCGACGGAGGGCGTTTTGTTTCTCCGGCCCCCTTACGGGAAACGCTTGCGGGCTCCGCCTTCAATGGGGTACGATAGCGGCACAGGACCGCACGAACCGGAACGAATCCGGCGCTGCCGGTCCTGACTCGCGGCATGACGCCAAAGCGTGTCATCGGCACGCCGTACGACCGGGCGGTTTTCGGAAAATCCGCCCTTCAGGAACCAGCGAAAGGATGTTTTTACGCAATGGGCAGGCGCAGGATAAGGCTGTTCCGCTTTTTATATTGGCCGGATTGGCGGCTGGAAACCAAGCTGTTTGTCGTCTTTTTGTTTGTGCTGGTGCTTCCGATCGTGATCATCACCCATGTTTCCGCACTCCGCTACTCGGAGTCGATCGAGCGGAACACGGTCACGTATATGTCCCAAGTGACCGATAAAATGATGGGGAAGCTGGACGATTACATGGAGGACATGAAAAAAATCTCCATCATCCCTTCCTACTTGGACGCAATCCAGACGGGGCTCCAGGGCTCCAACCGGTTTTATGAGGGCCAGATGAATGCGGTCGGCACCGCGCCGCCGCCGTCAGGCGTCCTCTCCGAGGAGGAACGGACCCGGCTGGAGATCCAGAGCCGGATTTCAAACAGCATCTATTTCATCACGAACCTCAAAACCGGTACAAACACCGTCTATCTGTTCGACCGGTACGGCCATCCCTACTATGCGCTGCGCAGCAGCGTCGTCCGGAGCGACCTGGACGAGGTATACGATAGCTGGAAAACGATGGCGGAGGCGGCGAGCGGATCCCCCGTTCTGGTCAGCACCCAGGAGGTATCCGATGCGATCAACCGCAAGCGGTTTGTGTTCACTATTGTCCGTCAGATCATCGACGCCTCTTTTTCGCCGATCGGCATGATCGCCATCGACGCCAACATCGCCGTCATCGAAGACATTGTGAAGGACCTGGACAACGCGACGCACGGCACCACGCTGATCCTTGACGAAGAGAACCGGGTGGTCTACGACAGCCAGAAGCAATACTTGTCGCAAAACCTGAGCGGAAGCGACGTATTGGCCGGCGTATCGGGCACCGAAGGGAGCTTTCATACCACCGTGAACGGGGAGAAGGAGCTGACGATTTATCGGGAGTCGGCCGAAACCGGCTGGCGGATTATCATCAGCATTCCGCAAAAGCATCTGATGGCGGATGCGCAGCGGACCCGCAATTTCACCCTTCTTGCGGGGATTTCCATCGTTGCCGTCGCCATGCTGATCTCGCTTTTTCTGATCTATGCCTTGACGCGGCCGCTCCGCTCGCTGATCCGGCTCATGAAGGAAGCGCAAACCGGGAATCTGAACGTGGTGTTTCCCGTCCGCAGGCGCGACGAAGCCGGGCTGGTCGGCACGGCCTTTAACCGGATGATGCAGCGGATCGCCAAGCTGATCGAAGACATCCACTTGATCGAGCAGCGCAAAAAAGAAGTGGAGCTGGAATCGCTTCAGCACCAGATTAACCCGCATTTTATTTACAATACGCTGGAATCCATCCGGATGACAGCCGTTTTGCACGATGAAAACGAGGTTGCCGACATGTCCCGGCTTTTGGGCAAGCTGCTCCGGTACAGCATCCACCAGGGGACGGATATCGTGCCGGTGCAGCAGGAATGGGAGCATCTTGAAATGTACGTCCAGCTGCTGAACTACCGTTACGGAGACCGTTTCTATCTGACGCTTCCGGAGCAGGACCTGGCCGGCGTCGCGGTCATCAAGCTGCTGTTTCAGCCGCTGGTGGAAAATTCGATCCATCACGGGCAGGATAAAAACAATTCCCGGATGGAAATACGGATCGCATACCGGCTGGAAGGGACGGACCATGTCTTTACCGTAACGGACAACGGAGTGGGCATGGACGCGGAAACGCTTGCCCGGCTGCGGGAAGCGCTGAACGACCCCGAACGCTACCGGGACGGCCGGGGCATCGGGCTCCGCAACGTGCACGAACGGATCAAGCTCCGCTACGGCATGGGCTACGGCCTTTCGGTAGACAGCGCTCCGGGAGAGGGGACAGTCATCACGGTAAGGCTTTCTTCGGAACAAACCCCCTGACAAGGAGGAACGAACATGTTAAATGTGGCAGTTGTGGACGATGAGGAAAGGATTCGCCTCGGATTGGCAAAGCTAATTGAGCAGGCAGGCGATGACTATAAAGTAACGGGTGTGTACGGAAGCGGAAACGAGTTGCTCGAGGAATTGGACCGTCTGAACGTCGATCTGGTCGTGACGGACATCAAGATGCCGCAGATGAGCGGCCTCGCACTGATCGAACAGGTGCAGCAAAAGCGCCCGGAGCTGCGGTTTGCCATTGTGAGCGGCTTCAGCGACTTTGACTACGCCCGGCAGGCCATCCGGCTGGGAGTGGAGGAATACCTGCTCAAGCCGGTTGAAACCGACGAGCTGGCCGGCATGCTGGAGCGGGTGCGGCTCAAGGTGGAGAAGGCCGGCAGCCGAAGCAGCGCCGCATCGGACGATTACCTGCGGCTTCTGGCAAGCAGCGAGCTGGACCGTCTTCCCGAAACGCTCAAGGAAGAGGCGTTCCGGGAGCTGCAAGCGCATCCGCTGTTTCGGGAGTATTATGCGGCGCTTGTCATCCATGCCGCCTCGGAGCTGATCGACGAGCGGGTCCGAAGCCTGATCTCCGGCTGGGAGCGCGAATGCAAGGTGCTGTCCTGGGAAATCGGCGAGACGGTCGTGCTGTTCGGGATCAGCGGCCGGGACGACGGCGACACGGCCCGCTCGCTCGGCCAGGAGCTGCTGCGTTCCCTGCCCGTGAACGTTCACAGCCGGGCGGGCATCAGCGGGATTTATTCCGAGCCGGCGAGCCTGCGCGACAGCTACCGGCAGGCGACCCTTGCCCTGCAGCACGCCTGGTACGACGCCGGCATCCGCGCGCTCGCGGATGCGGACCGTTTGCCCCGCCGGGCGGAAGACTATACGGTGCTGCACAAGCTCATCGACCGGGATTTCCGCACCTCTCTTCACACGCTGGATTACGAGCGGGCGCGGGCGGCGCTCGAATCCTGGACGGAAGAGGCGGCCCGCCAGCGGTGCCCCTGGCAATCGCTTCAGGAAAGCTGCTCGCTGGTCCAGACGATCATCCGGACGGAAAAGCTGGAGCGGAATCTGATTTCCCCCGAGTCCGAGGAAGAGCCTGCTTCGTGGCTGCCGCGGAATTACCAGGATTGGCACGCGTTCTCGCAAGCGCTCTCGGACTGGGTGGAAAGCCAGTTCCGGCTGCTGAAGGAAATCCAGCAGGACAACCGGGTGGTGGAAACCGTGAAGGCTTACATTCAGGAGCATTATACGGAAGACCTGGAGCTTCACAAGCTGGCCGAAATCGTCTTCCTCACGCCGAGCTATCTCAGCAAACTGTTCCGAATGAAAACGGGCGAGACCATCACCGACTTTATCATTTCCGTGCGCATCGAGCAGGCCAAGCGCCGGCTCGGGTCGGAAATCTCGCTGAAAACCTACGAAGTGGGCGAGCAGGTGGGTTACCCCGACCCCGCATATTTCAATAAAGTGTTCAAAAAAGTGGTCGGCATGACCCCGAAAGAATACCGCGACCGTGTTAGGGCATAGTTAGCAGGCTGTTAGCGGCCTGCTTTCCGGCAGTTAGCAAAATGAAGACAAGGAAAACAAACAGAGGCCATTAAAATCAAACGGCAAATGAATTATAATACCTTTGAAAGCGATACCAAACTTTCCGCTCGGTTGGAAAGTTTCTTTTCAGCTTCGCTCAGATAGCAAAGAATGAAAGCGGGGGTGCTCATGTTTAACCTAAGCTACAAAGCGCAACGATTACTGATTTTGTTCGGCTTCCTCACGATACCGCTGGCCTTGCTGCTTGTGTTGTCGTACTATCCGGCTGTATCTCTTCTGTACTACAGCTTTACGGACTGGTCCGGGGTAGGCTGGGACATGAACTGGGTCGGGTTCGCGAACTACAAAGAGATTTTTACGCGTCCCGAAATCTTCTCGGCCTTTAAAGTAAACGCTTATTATTTTATCGGCGGCCTTGTGCAAACGGCTCTCGCCATGCTGTTCGCCGTTATCCTGAGCGGCAAGCTCAAGGGTCGGAACGTTTTCCGCGCGATTCTGTTCCTGCCGTACGTTCTGCACAGCGTCGCAACCGTTATCATGTTCAAGAACGTGTACCACTCCGAATACGGTTCCCTGAACATTTTCCTCGACGCCATCGGCCTTGGCGCGCTTCAGCAATCCTGGCTGGGGAACGAGCATCTGGTTAACTTCTCCCTGGCGTTCATCTCGATGTGGAAGTTCATGGGCCTGACGATGATCATTTTCATCGGCGCCCTGCAATCCATTCCGCAAGACATGTATGAAGCCGCGAAGATCGACGGCGCCAACAGCTGGCAGGCGTTCCGCTTCATCACCCTGCCGAGCATCCGCAGCGTACTGGAGCTGCAATTGATCCTGACGCTCACCGGCGCGCTCGCCGCGTTCGAGATTCCATACGTCATGATGCTGGGGGCGAACGGAACTTCAACCTTCGTCATCCAGACCGTCGATACGGCCTTCAAGTTCCAGAAAGCCGGCTTGGCGTCCGCCATGGGTGTGGTGCTGATGCTTATCGTAATCCTGGTTATCTTCGTTCAGAAAAAGTTACTTCCGGGAGGGGAGGATTAAGCCATGGAAGCCCGTCAATCGCCTGTTACGCTTGTTCTCAAATACGCCTTGCTGGTTTTTGCCGCCTTTCTGGTTTTCTTCCCGATCTACTCGGTGTTCGTCGGCGCCTTCAAAACCCAGGTTGAATTTTATCAATCGGGAATGGCGCTGCCGCAGGATTTCTTCAACTTTGAAAACTTCGAGCGCGTATTCCGGATCGGCAAACTCGGTCCGAGCTTTGTAAACACTCTGATCATCATGGTCGTTTCGCTGGCCGGCAACGTGCTGTTCGGCACGATGGTCGCTTACGCGCTGGGCCGTTTCAAATTCAAGCTGCGCATGCCGATTATGGGCCTGTACCTGGGCGCCCAGCTGATCCCGACGATTACGACGCAAGTCGCTACGTTCAGCGTTATCAAAGCGCTTGGGCTTTACAACACGATGGGCGCGCCCATCATCCTGTATCTGGGCGCGGACGTGCTGCAGATCGTCATCTACCTGCAGTTTATCAACAGCATTCCGAAGGACCTGGACGAAAGCGCGATGATCGAAGGCGCGTCGCTGTTCAAGATTTACCGCTCGATCATCTTCCCGCTGCTGGCTCCGGCCACGGCGACGCTGATCATTTTGAAGACGATCTCGATTTACAACGACTTTTACACGCCTTACCTGTACATGCCGAGCCAACAGCTCCGCGTTGTCTCGACCGCGATCTACTCTTTCGTCGGGCCGAACGCCGCGCAGATCAACGTCATTTCGGCCGGTATCCTGATCATCTTCATTCCGACCGTCTTGATCTTCCTGTTCCTGCAGCGGTTCATTTTCTCCGGCGTCACAAGCGGCGCTGTAAAGTAAACCGCAGCCTCGTGCGGAACGAATGCCAATACGCAAAAACCGCCGGTTATCCGGCGGTTTTTTGTTTGGAGCGTGTTGTCGAATCTTCGGGAAAAAAGCAGAAAAAGGGGGAATTTTCCGCCTCTCGGAGCGGCTAGAAAGCACATGGATGTGAGATGATACAAAGAAAGGAAGAAAAGCGAAATTAGTGAAAAGGGGTGACGAAAAAAGCTAACTTTTTTTATTGTTAGCATAATTGGTGACAAGAAAAACAAACCGAGTCCATTTTTATTGCTTGTGAAAACGCTTATACTTGGGAATGTAAGCGATGCCAAGCGGGTTTTCAAAAAGGCTGGAATCGCAATCAAATCTCTGGGGGTTGAACTTGAGATGAAAAAGAAAAGTATCGGGTTAGGCGTAGCTTCCGTCATGATGGTTTCTGTTCTGGCGGGCTGCGGCGGCGGAGATAAAGAAGCGGCTTCTCCTTCTCCTTCGGCAACGACTGGCGCAACAACGGAAGCTACTGCGTCTCCTGCAGGCGGAGCTACTTCCGAGCTTAGCGGAAAGATCAAGGTTCTGACGCACCGCACGGACATGGTAAACGACGGCACGATGGATTCCTATGCGGCCAAGTTTAAAGAAAAGTATCCGAACGCGGAAATCGAGTTCGAAGGTCTGACGAACTACGCGACGGACATTAAAGTCCGCCTGACGACCGGCGAAGCCGGCGACGTCAACATGCTGGACGGCGGTATGGCAACGAGCGAGCTTCCGAAATACTACGAAGCCCTGCCGGAATCCATGTTTGAAAACGTTTATTTCGCTGACGTTCGCGAACTGGACGGCAAACGCTACGGGATTGCCACTGGCGTAAACACGCAAGGCATCGTGTACAACAAGAAAGCGTTTGAAGCGGCCGGCATCGACAAAGTGCCGACGACGCTTGACGAGCTGTACGCAGCCGCTCAAAAACTGAAAGACAAAGACATCATTCCGCTGTACCTGAACTTCGGCGCGCAATGGCCGATGACCAACTGGGGCCAAAACTCCTACTGGTATGTAGCCGGCGACCCGAAATACACGGATACCCTCGTAACGACCGACACGCCTTTCACGGTTGACGGCCCTTACGGCACGCTGGTTAACATCGCCCGTACCTTCGTTGAAAAAGGCTGGGTTGAAAAAGACCTTTCCACGAACAACTGGGAAATGTCCAAAGGCGAAGTTGCTTCCGGCAAAGCCGCCATGTACTTCCTGGGCAACTGGGTTATCCCGCAAGTTATCGGCGCAGGCGCCGCTTCCGAAGACATCGGTTTCTTCCCGCTTCCTTACGACAACAGCGGCAAGTACAACGTTCCGCTGGGCGGCGACTACTTCATCGGCGTAAGCAAAGACAGCAAGAACAAAGAACTGGCTACGGCATGGGTTGAATTCTTCGTCAAAGAATCCGGCTACGACACCTACTCGGGCTTCCTGCCGGTTGACAAAACGAAACAATCCGATGTTCCGCAAATGGCCGAGTTCCAATCCTTCAACCCGACCATGATCGAAAGCGTAGCAACGGATCCGAAGTTCAACGAAATCGCCAACAAAGCGGAAATCGCTGTCAGCACCGGCGCAGTTGAGCAAGAGCTGATCAAAGCTCCGGACCTGCAAAAAGCATTCGACGACCTGAACAAGAAATGGGCCGAAGCAAGAAAAGCCCTCGGCTATTAATCCGCAAGCTTCCTCGCGAAGCAAGCGCGCATAACCAGGAAGAGCCTGCCGACCGGATGGTCGGGCAGGCTCTTTTGTTTTTCGGGCTTTACGCGCCCCCCGTCAGCCTTGCGCTTGCGCATCAGCGTCTGCAACGAGCGGGGATGGCGTACCGGTATACAGCACCTCCAGGCGGTGGAGGGCCCGGGTCGCCGCCACGTACAGCAGCTTTGCATCGCGTTCCGAGGCGCGGTAATTGCGGCTGTCGGCATCGGGCAGAACGACGGCATCAAACTCCAGCCCCTTGGCCAAATAGACCGGAACGACGGACAGGCCCCCTTCGTACCGGAGCCGTCCGGCATGGATCAGGTTGGCCTCCTGCCCGTCCGCCGTCAAAGCGGCATGCGCCTCCCCGGCGTCGCGGGCGGTCCGGGTGACGACGGCAATGGTGCCCAGCACCCCGGAGGCGCGCAGCTCGCGGACCGTCCGGCACAGGGCCGGCATCCGCTCTCCGGCGCCGCCCAGAGCGTGCAGCCGCACGGGTTCGCCGGTCCGGAAAACGGGCACCGCCAGCGAGTCGGTTAATCCGGCCCGCTCCAGTACGCCGTTGGCGAACTCGATGATCTCGGTCGTCGACCGGTAGCTCCGGTCCAGCTTGTAGAAGCCGCGCGCCGGCTCGGAAAACAACGCGAGAAATTCGCTCCAGGCATGAATGCCCTGGTAGTCGTGAATGCCTTGGGACAAATCCCCGAGGACGGTAAAGGAGCCGCTTGGCACATGGCTTTTCAAAAGCTCCAGCTGAAAAGGGGAGAAGTCCTGCGCTTCGTCGATGACGACATGGTCGAACCGGTCCTCGCTGTCGATGCCGGACCAGCGGTCCCGGATGTACAGCAGAGGCGGGAGATCCTCGACCGCCGCCGTTTTTTTGCGCAGCGTTTTCAGGGTCGCGGCCCGGATGGACGGCGGAATCGGCAGCTCGTTTTCCTCCGGCCCGGCGTTCCCGGACCCGTCTTCAAACATTCCCTTGTAAAAAGCGAGAGGAGAGAGCGGCGGCCACAGCTTGAGGTAGCTTTTCAGCCGCGCGCCGGCTTTCTTTTTGGCTTCTTTGCGGGCTTTGGGATCGCGGATCCGGTCCAGCTCCATTTCCAGCCAGCGCTTGATGCGCGCTTCGCCGCGCTCCTTGCGCTTCTGGAGCGGGTAGTGGCGAAGGTCTTCATAAAACCATTTGCGAATGGTCGCGGCAGGGAGCTTGCGGGAGGGCCAGGCTTCAAAGTCGGCATCCGGCAAATAAGCCTTTTCGAAGCGGTCCAGGTTTTGGTCCAGATGACGCATGAAGCGGATGGAGCCCTTGAACCGTCCCGGCGGCACGTCTTCCCCTTCGTCGGGGACGGCCGGGTTTCCGGCCGCCGCTTTGCCTTTCCCGCTGCCGGAGATTCCACGTTCGGGATCAAACCAGTAATCGTACATGGCGGCGGGATCGGCCAGCTGAATCGGCTCGTCCAGCTTGGCAAGCGCCCAATCGGCAAATACCGTCTGCCGGATGTGGCCGACGCCCAGCTCGGGAAGCACGCCGGAGATGTAATCGAGAAACATGCGGTTGGGCGCAAAAATGATCATCCGCTCCGCACGCATGTTCTCCCGGTAGCGGTACAGCAAAAAGGCGAGCCGGTGAAGCGCGACGGTTGTCTTGCCGCTTCCGGCTACGCCCTGAATGAATAAGGCTTTGCTGCGGTCGTCCCGGATGATCCGGTCCTGCTCCGCTTGAATGGTCGAAACGATGTCGCGCAGCTTGTTGTCCTTGTTCTCGCCCAGCCGGTAGAGCAGGAACTCGTCCGTTACGGTCCCGCCTGCTTCCTGGCCGCGCGCGTAAGAATCGACCACGCGCTGCAGCTCTCCGCCGCGAATCACAAGGTTTCGTTTTAAATGAACCTGCCCTTCGACAGGACCGTCCGGGGCTTCATAAGCGATCGAAGCCTCTCCGCCGGTAAAAGAATAATACAGCTCGGCGATCGGAGCCCGCCAATCAATGACAAGCGGCCGGCTGTCGGCGCTGTTTTCCACGCCTCTTTTGCCGATGTAGAGCGGCTCGGAGGCACCCGCTCCCGCTTCCTCGAAATCAAGCCGGCCAAAGTACGGCTCGTCGGCGGCCCGGCTCAGGTTTTGGCGGCTTTCTTCGCGCGCGCTTTCGAGCACCTGCTCGGTATAATCGTCCCCCCGGTAACGGGGAATTTGGTCCAGCCGGTTCCGCTGCCTTTGAATCTCCTCGGCCGTTTGCCTCAGACGCGGCTGCTCTTCCAGATAGGCACTTTGATTCGCAGGGGTCACAATCAGTTACCTCCATGGATGGATGATTTTGCCTTCATAAGAAAGACAGAGAAAGAATATACCACAAGGAGGAGAAGAGCGCAAGAAAAAGAAACTTATGGCCTTGTTCAGAATTGAGTAAGGTTTTGTAACATAAATGAAACATTTCTGTGATGTTGTGTTAACATTCCTGCCGTATTATTAATCGCAAGACCCCCTTTTTTTATATAGTACCTTGGCCCGCCCCGTTGGCGGGCTCCTTTTTTTGCTGGGACCTTCCTTTATGTGAGCTTTTCTTAGAGATTTTGCGGGTATGTAACGTGGACCTCATGCCCATGTAATGTGTTCGGGCGGGGAGAAGACGGGGGCTTATCTTAGATAAAAAAGAAGGAGAAGGGATTCTTCGTACCGCTTCGCGCATTTAACGCGAAATGGAAATCCCCTCCAGCCGGAGCAGCCGCAGGGGTTCTCATTCAGTCGATCAGGAATACCCTGCTGAGGCCGCTCGCGCTCCCGCCGGTAAATTTGGCATGGATGCTGGTTATGGGCGCGTCTCTAAGAAAAAATCCATGATGCTCGCAATTCAGAATGCTGTCATTTGCATTGGCAAAGACCGATAGTCCATTGGCCGTAATCTTTTGAGCGTTCGAATAAATGGCAACTGTGATTTCGCTTTGAAAGGTGGCGTCAAGAGACCACCCGTTTCTTCCCAGATAAAACCCTGATCTTTCCCCTTCATGGTGGGACGCATCGCCAGTCATTATAAGATTCGACTTGTACCCTTCCGACTTTTCGTTTACTTGTAGTAAAAGCCGGTCGTCTGAACCGTGTGCGGCTAATTCTCCGCAGATGTAAATCTTCAGGAAACCGTTTGTGACGGGATTGAAGGTGAAACTAAATCCCGGCGAGTTTTCAAAAGGGATATTGCCGATCCGCTTCATTTTTGCCTCCCGCAGCCATTTTTATTTTCGTAAAGTAAAATGCCCTTTTCTCATGGTAATGATTCGTTTACGTACCGGTATGGCGAATTCGTCTGAAAAAGTTTATTCCCTTGTAGCGGCGGGGCGGAGGGGATAAACTGAGTTCCTATGGAATTTGCCCGAGGATCAGGAAAAAAGGGCCATTGTTGTTCGAAGAGCTAGAGGGGGACGTGAAGCGGAGTTATCCCGCTTTCGTGTTGCATGCCGCAGCAAAAAGGACATAACAAACCAAACATTAGAATTTTTAATAAAATCCCTGTTTTACTTGCTCTTCATGAGGTGCTACAATGGGACACAAAAGCCTTACCTAACAAGAGTTAGAAAATTCAGCTTTCTTGTTTGGCCTTTATTGCTTAATTAAACCGTAAGCACAGGATGGGATTTATGAGAGAAAAGGTAACCATTCAGCAGATCGCCGATCTGGCTGGCGTCTCCAAATTCGCGGTTTCCCGGGCGTTGTCGGGCAAATCGGGTGTCAGCTCCGCCACACGGGAAATGATCATTAAGACGGCGGGGCAGCTGGGCTATTTCAAAATAGGGGCGGGTGCCGTAACCGCGCAGCCCCCGGAACCGCCTCCCGGAGATATGTCGGGAGCCATTGTCGTGCTCTTTCCCAACATTCGGTACCAGGATAAGGACAATTTGTATTGGGGGCCGGTTTTTGAAGGGATTTCCTCCCGTCTGAACCAGAAAAAGCTGGACATCATCACCTTGACCGAGCCTTCCAGCGACCGGGTATTCAGCCTTCTGAATCCGCAAGCGATCAAAGGCGTGATCGCTCTCGGCAGGGTGTCCACGCAGATTCTGCTTGATATCAAGCAGCTGGATATCCCTGTTGTGATGGTTGACCATGTAGATCCGGCCTTCCACACGGATACGGTGTTTGCGGACAACATAACGGCCATGCAGGAGCTGATGCTGAAGCTGATCAGCAAGGGATACCGGAAGTTCCAGTTTGTCGGCAACATCGCCGAAGCGCAAAGCTATTACGAACGCTGGGTCGCCTTCAACTCCGTGCTGACCGATTACAGGATCGAGCATGCCCAGAACAAGCGGCTGATCGAAATCGAAATCGAAGATATTTGGCAGCAGTTCTGGCCGGCGATCGAAGGCAAGGAGCTCCCGGAGGTGTTCGTCTGCGTAAACGATAATGTCGCGACATTCGTGATCGAGCATTTGCAGAAGAATGGCGTTGAGGTGCCCGTGCAGGTGAATGTGACCGGCTTTGACAACACCTATCAAATGGAGCCGATCCTGGCGACGGTGGATGTCAAAGAGGAGCTGCTCGGCATGCGGGCGGTCGACCAGCTGCTCTGGAGGATAGGAAACCGCCGCTCCAATTGTGAAAAGCTGCTCATTCATGCGGATGTTCTCTTCCGCGATCTTTCCTCCGGCGGGCGCGAGAACGGGGCCGCCGACGGAAAGGCGAGTTCGATCGTGTGAAAAATCCCTTGTGATTGGAAGGCTGCTGCCTTTCGGCGCAAGGGATTTTTTTCCTAACAAAACACGAACAAAATAGCCGATTTGGTTATGATTATTCTTCCTAACCCCTAAAAATATTGAAAAAGGAACGAATGTTCGCGAAAATGACAGCGATTACAAAACGTTCAAAATGAAACGGTCATATTTGATAATTCCTAGTAATAACAATAAATAAAAACGCTTTCCGAACTTTTTTGGTCTCGACAATTTTTTTATTGACGATGCTAGAATATGGTGTTATTATTTTTTTGTCAAAAAGCATAACCAGACTAACAAAACCTAACAAGATGGTGGTGGTTTTGCGGCGGAAAAACAGGCAGAAGGAATGGGATTTTTAAGGGGCCAGATTTGCAAGTGATAAAGACCAAAATGGAGGTTAAGTCATGAAAAAAATGAAAGTGCTTTCATTCATGTTACTCAGTTTCATGCTCATCCTTACCGCCTGCAGCGGCGGCGGATCGAAGTCCGCCGAAGAAAGCGCGAGTCCTTCTGCAAGCGCTGCCACCGAGAGCGCAAGTCCGACCGCCGAACCGACCGCTTCCGAAGCGCCCGTTCCCGATCTGGGCGGCCGCGTCATCAAGATTGCCGCATGGTGGGATTTGACGCCCGCAGGCAACACGGCCGGCGAAAAAGCCCGCCTGGAAAAGATTGCGGAAGTCGAAAAGAAATACAACTGCAAAATCGAATTCGTGAACGTGCCGTTTGAAGAATACATGAACAAGTTCACGACGACCGTTCTGGCCGGCGAGCCCTTCGCCGACATCGTGCAAATGGAATACAAATCGGCTCTGCCGGCGATTGCCAAGGGCCAGCTGCTGAAGCTCAGCGAGTTCACCACGCCCGAGAACAACATCAACCAAGAGGCTGACCAGTTGACCAAATATCCGGCCATCGCAGGCGAAGAATACGCCTTCGACAACCCGGTTGTCCTCGGTCTCGGCATGCACTACAACCGCGACCTGTTCAAGAAGCTTGGCCTTCCCGACCTGCAGGAAATCTACGAAAAGGGCGAATGGAACTGGGATAAGTTCCTGGAAATCGCCAAGCAAGCCACGAAAGATACGGACAACGACGGCAAAATCGACACTTATGGAACCTCCGGCTGGCCGGTTGACGCTCTTAAGCACTTCACGGTAGCAAACGGAGGCCTGATTGTAGACGACGTGAACAAAAAAGAAGGCCTGTCCGATGCCAAAACGATCGAAGCGGCCGAATTCGTTAACAAGCTTTGGAACGTTGAAAACGTTGTCAAGGTAAAAACCGGCAACAAGATGGATTGGAACGAATCGATGACCTTCAAAGACGGCGACGTGGCTATGTTCACCGCAGCCGAATGGATGCTGGGCGACGTAACGTTCAACATGGGCGTTGTTCCGATTCCGCCCGGACCGAACGGCTCCAAGGAGCATACCTACGCGAACACGGCGGCTTCCGCCAAGTTCATTCCGAAAGGCACGAAGGACCCGCAAATCGTTTACCAAATCTTTGAGGAAACCTTCGACATTCCCCCGACGGAAGAGTATGCCGGTCAGGATTACCTGGAGGGCATGTACAAAAACCAAGAAGACATCGACATGATCCGTGAGCACATCGCCGGCACCGGCGTGATTACGATCGACGAAGCGTACACCGATTATCCGACCTATGCTTTCATCGAGGACATTGTCGTGAAAAACGCTTCCGTTACTGCCACGGCCGAGAAATACAAGCAGCAAGCGCAAGCCTCGGTTGACAAACTGGGCAAATAAAACCGGACGGTCATCTGTCAAGGGGGATGTCGACAAGACCTCCCCCTTTACGCTGCATCCAAACGGACCATTCCTTGCGTCCGCGGCCGTTCAACCGGCACGCGGACAGGGGGATGGCGTACCCGCGTTCACAAGGAGGAGTAACATTGAAAGGGAAAAAGCGGCTCGCCAAAATGGCCGCTCTGGCGGTGGCCATACTGACGGCGTTCACGTTCTTAATGCCCCCGGCCGGCAACCGGCTGGAGGCGGCGGGGTCCGGCGACACGCCGGCCGCGCAAACGGCGGCGGAGACCGCCGATATGCCGACCGCCAGAGACGGCCTTTCCTACCGGGACTATCTGGAGCAACATCAAGGCGCGGAACGGCCGCAAACCCCGATCACGCTTGAAGCGGCATCGTACACAAGGGCCGAAGGCAGCGAGGTCAAGACGCTGGACGGCTATGAAGGCCAGGCCGGCACCTCGCTCTATACGGGCGAAACCGGCGAAGTGGAATGGACGTTTGAAGTCGCGCAGGCGGGGCTGTACAACCTGTCCGCGGTTTATTTTCCCGCTCCGGGCAAAAGCTCGACGATTGAGCGAGCGCTTCGCATCGACGGGGAGACGCCGTTCGAGGAAGCGGGCTATTTGCAGTTTGACCGCGTTTGGGACAACGAAAAGCAAGAGATCGTGCAGGACAATCAAGGAAACGACTTGCGCCCCCGGCAGGTGGAACAGCCGGTTTGGCGGGAAGCGGCCTTCAAGGATTCCGACGGCTACGAGGTGGAACCGTTTCTGTTTTATTTCAGCGCAGGAACGCATACGCTCACGCTTGTATCTTCCCGGGAGCCGATGGTTATCCGCGAATTGAAGCTGTTTCAGGCGGACGCTCCGCTTTCTTATGAAGAAACGCTGAAGCAGCTGGAGGAGCAGGGAGCGGTTCCGACTAAAGGAGTTTCCCTGACAGTGGAAGGCGAAAACGCCTCCGCCAAGTCCTCCCCGACTCTTTATCCCCTGAGCGAGCGTTCCAGCTCGGCCGTCAGTCCGTACAGTGCGTCCAAGGTGCGGATCAATACGATCGGCGGCTACAACTGGCGTCTGCCGGGCCAATGGATCGAATGGGAAGTGGAAGTGCCGGAAACGGGCTTTTACAACATCACCTTCAAATCCCAGCAAAACTTCGTCCGCGGCATTTACGCCTCCCGCCGGCTGACCATTGACGGCAAAATTCCGTTCCAGGAAGTACAGGAAGTCGCCTTCCGTTACAAGAGCGGTTACCGGCTGGACACCCTCGGCCAGGACAAGAACGAGCCGTATCTCTTTTACCTGGAAAAAGGCAAGCATACCCTCCGGTTGGAGGCCACGCTCGGGGAATTTGCCCCGCTCATCAACGATGTCAAAGAGAGCTTGTATAATCTGAACGCCATGTACCGGAAAATCCTGATGATCACGGGCACAAGCCCCGATGCGGTGCGGGATTACCGGGTCGAGCGGCAAATTCCCGACCTGCTGGAAACCTTTGAAGTCGAACGGGACCGGCTGGACAACGTCGCGAAGAAGCTGGTGGAGCTGTCCGGCCAATCCGGCGACCAGTCGGCGCTTCTGAAAACGATGTCCACCCAGCTGGACGAGATGATCGAGGAGCCGGACACGATTCCCCGTCGTCTGCAGGCCTACAAGACCAACACGGGCGGGCTTGGCACCTGGCTTCAGCAGGCCCGGGAGCAGCCGCTGGAAATCGACGCGATTTACGTTACATCGCCCGACAAGAAGGCGCCCCAAAAAGGCATGGGCTTCGGCGCGAAGCTCAAGCATGAAGCCTCGACGTTCCTGTACTCCTTTTTTATCGATTATAACCGGATCGGCAACGTATCCGACGACAAGGAGCAGCGGACGGTAACGGTCTGGATCGGCAGCGGCCGCGACCAGGCCAACACGATGAAGGCGATGATCGACGAAACCTTCACGTCCCAAACCGGCATCAACGTCAACCTGGAGCTGGTGAATATGGGAGCGCTGCTTCCCGCAACGCTTGCGGGCCAAGGCCCGGACGTGGCGATGCAGATCGGCAACGACCTGCCGGTCAACTTCGCGATGCGCAACGCGGCGGCCGACCTTTCGCAATTTGCCGATTTTGAGGAAGTGGCGAAGCGGTTCCGCGAAAGCGCCGTTGTTCCTTACTCCTACAATAACGGGGTATACGCCCTGCCGGAAACGCAAACCTTCAACATGCTGTTCTACCGCAAGGACGTTATGGAAGAGCTTGGCCTGACCATTCCCGACACCTGGGACGATGTCAGCAACCTGCTTGCGGTGCTGAACAAAAACCATATGGAATTCGGTCTTCCGGTCGTCGCGCAGGCGCCGAACCAGTGGACCAACATTCCGCCAAACTCCATGTACGCGACGATTCTGATGCAGAGCGGCGGCCAGTTCTACCGCAACGAGGGCAAGGAATCCGATCTCGATTCGCGCAAAGGGATCGAGGCGTTCAAACAGTGGACGGAATATTACACCGACTACAAGCTGGAGCGGGAATACGACTTTGCCAACCGGTTCCGCACCGGACAGATGCCGATCGGGATCGGCGATTATACGATCTACAACCAGCTTGCCGTATTCGCTCCGGAAATCCGCGGCATGTGGGGCTTCGCGCCCGTACCGGGCACGGTGCAGGAGGACGGCACCGTCCGCCGGGACGTTCCGGGCGGAGGGAGCGCCGTGCTGATGCTGGAGAATGCGGAAGACAAGGAAGCGGCCTGGGAATTCCTGAAGTGGTGGACGAGCGAGGAAACGCAAACGGTGTTCGGCCGCGAAATGGAAGGCTTGATGGGCGCGGCGGCGCGTTATCCGACCGCCAACATCAAGGCGCTGGACGCGCTTCCGTGGCCGGTTGACGATTACCGCAACCTGAAGGCCCAGTTCGAATGGGTGCAGGGCATTCCCGAAGTGCCCGGCGGGTATTTCACCGGCCGCCACCTGTTCAACGCGTTCTACAAAACGGTTATTGGCAAAACGGAAGCCCGGGAATCCATCATGGACTACGTGCAGTACATCCAGGATGAAATCCGGACCAAGCGCAAGGAGTTCGGTTTGCCGCAATAAGAAGCGGACGCGCCGGCCGCCGGATGCCCTCGGAAAAAGAAGAGACGGGTCTCTTCCTTTCCGCGCCGGCGCGGCCGCCGTTAAGTGATGGAGGGGTTCGAATCGTGCTGCAGAAGAGCGTGCAGGAAGCAACCATTGTCAGTAACAAAGGCCGATCCCCGCAGCCCCGTTCCTGGTGGGCTTACAAGTGGAAGGCCATAAAAGCCAACAAACATTCGTACATTCTCATGTCGCCGTACATGATTCTCTTTTTCCTGTTTACCGTGCTTCCCGTCGTCATCTCGATGGTGCTCAGCTTCACGTATTTCAACATGCTGGAGTTCCCGAAGTTCATCGGCTGGCAAAACTACACCCGGCTGTTTCTCGAGGATGACGTTTTTCTGATCGCTCTGAAGAACACGCTGCTGTTCGCGGCCATTACCGGGCCGGTCAGCTACCTGGCCTGCTTCGTGTTCGCGTGGATCATCAACGAGCTGTCGCCCAAGCTTCGGGCGTTTATGACGCTGATCTTTTACGCGCCTTCGATCTCGGGGAACGTTTACTTTATCTGGCTTATGATTTTCTCCGGCGACCGCTACGGCATTGCGAACGGCTTCCTGATCAAAATGGGCTTTATTCTGGAGCCGATCCTGTGGCTGAAAACGGAAGCGTACATTCTGCCGATCATCATCATCGTGCAGCTCTGGCTGAGTCTCGGCACCGGCTTCCTGGCCTTTATCGCAGGTCTGCAAACCGTCGACAAAACGCTTTATGAAGCGGGAGCGGTGGACGGTATCCGCAACCGCTGGCAGGAGCTGTGGTACATTACGCTGCCTTCTATGCGGCCGCAGCTGATGTTCGGCGCGGTGATCCAGCTGACCACATCCTTTGCGGTGGCCGACGTTTCGATTGCCCTGGCCGGCTTCCCGAGTGTCAACTACGCCGCCGAGACCATCGTCACGCACTTGATCGACTTTGGAACGACCCGGTTTGAGATGGGGTATGCTTCGGCAATCGCCACCGTGCTATTCGTTCTGATGGTCGTCACCAACCTGATCGTGCAAAAACTTCTCCGAAAGGTGGGCGACTGAGCGCATGAGCAGCCTCTCTCTCAAGCTACTTCCCAAGAAAAGGGTCAACCGATCGCTCGCCGGGAGCGTGGCGCTGTTCTTCCTGCTCCTTGTATTCGGAGCCTTCATGGTACTGCCGCTGATCTATGCGATCAACAATGCGTTCAAGCCGCTGGACGAAATCTTCCTGTTTCCGCCTACGCTGTTTGTCCGCAACCCCACCATGAACAATTTTTCGGACCTGATGAACCTGCTGGGCCAGTCGTGGGTTCCGTTCTCGCGTTACATTTTTAACACGATCTTCATCACCGGGGTGGGCATCGTCGGACACGTCCTGCTCGCTTCGGCCGCCGCTTATCCGCTGGCGAAGCACCGGTTTCCCGGCAAAGCCATTCTGTTCAACATCGTCGTTCTGTCGCTGATGTTCACACCGGCCGTCACCGCGACCCCCAACTACATGATCATGTCCTGGCTGGGCCTGATCGACACTTACTGGGCGGTTATCATTCCGGCGTTCGCCTATTCGCTGGGGCTTTATCTGATGAAGCAGTTCATGGAGCAAATCCCGGACGCGCTTCTGGAAGCCGCCAAAATCGACGGGGCCAGCGAATACCGGATCTTCTTCTCGATCGTCATGCCCAACGTCAAGCCGGCCTGGCTCACGCTGATCATCCTCCTGTTCCAGATTCTGTGGGGCAGCGACGGAAACGGCTTTATTTACAGCGAGCAGCTCAAGACGCTCCACTACGCCTCGACGCAGATCGTTCAGGGCGGGATCGCCCGGGCGGGCGCGGGCGCGGCGGTGGCGCTCATTCTGATGAGCGTGCCGATCACGCTGTTTATCTTCTCGCAAAGCCAGATTATCGAGACCATGGCTACTTCAGGGATGAAAGATTAGGGGGGAGCGCACGTGGCAGCAAAAAAATGGGTTCTCGGCCTTGCCGCGGCCTGCGTTCTGCTTGCCGGAACCGGCATAACGGAGGCGGCCGCTTCCGCGCCGTACGAGAGCTACAACTACAACTATTGGAAAGACGCCGTCCCGGCGCCGGCCGCTTATCTGCCGGCCAGAGCCATAACGGGCGCGGAGCTCGGCGTCGGCGACTTCGTGGAGCCGAGCGATCTCAACGTTTCTCCCGCGGGGAACACTTACGTGCTGGATACGGGCAATGCGCGGATCGTCGCGCTGGACCCGGAGTGGAACGTGCTGCGCGAAATCAAAACGTTCCGGAATGAAGGCAAGGAGGACGGGTTCAAAAATCCGCAGGGCATTTTCACGGACGAGGAAGAGAACCTGTACGTGGCCGATACCGACAACCAGCGCATTGTGGTGCTGTCGGCGGAAGGCGAGCTGGTCAAGATCGTCCAGAATCCGCAGTCCGAGGTGCTTCCGCAGGACTTTAA
Organism: Gorillibacterium sp. sgz306347; assembly: GCF_059735245.1. Classification (NCBI taxonomy): domain Bacteria; kingdom Bacillati; phylum Bacillota; class Bacilli; order Caryophanales; family Paenibacillaceae; genus Gorillibacterium; species Gorillibacterium sp. sgz306347. Next base: position 85,889 of record NZ_JCAPET010000002.1, on the reverse strand, counting down.
ATTTGTGCCGCTCAAGGTGACCGTCGACAAGGCCAAACGGATTTACGTCGTGGCGCGCGGCATCTACGAAGGCATCATGCAGTTTGACGAGAACGGCAAATTCCTCGGTTATGTCGGCACCATCAAGATCCGGCGCGATTACGCGGATTACTTCTGGCGGCTCGTTTCGACGAAAGCACAGAGAGCGCAGATGGCGCTGTACATCCCGACCGAATTTTCCAACCTCGACATCGACCACAAGGGATTCGTGTATGCGACCAATATCGACGTCGGCTCCGACGAACCGATCAAGCGGTTGAATCCGTCGGGCGAGGACGTGCTGAAGCGGTTCGGCTACTTCCCGGTCAAAGGCGATTTGTACTACCGGCGGATCGTCGGGCCGTCCAAGTTCACCGATATCAAGGTGCTCGGCAACGGCATGTACAGCGGCCTCGACACAACGCAGGGCCGGGTGTTCACCTACGACGACGAGGGGCATTTGCTGTATCAGTTCGGCGGTAAAGGAACCCAGCTCGGCACGTTCAAAACGCCGGTGGCCGTCGAAAAGGCCGGGGATAACCAGCTGGTTCTCGACCGCGGCCGCGCCAACCTGGTTGTGTTTGAGCCGACGGAATACGGCAAGCTTGTCAACCAGGCCGTTTCCGATCATTACGTCGGCGAGGATCAGGAAGCGGTCAAAAGCTGGAACCGCGTGCTGGAGCTGAACATAAACAGCGACATCGCCTACATCGGCATCGGAAAAGCGATGCTGATGGAAAAGCAGAACAAAAAGGCGATGGAGTATTTCAAGCTGGGGATGGACCGCAAAAGCTACTCGGTCGCCTTCAAGCGCTACCGCCGCGAAGTAATGAAGGATCATTTCGGAACGGTCATGACGGTGCTGTTCGCCGCGCTTCTCGCGGTCGTCGCCTGGCGGCTCGTGAAGAAATGGAGACAAAGGAGGGCGGTTGGCCGTGAAGCAAGATTTTATTAAGTTCCCGCTGCACGTCATCGTTCACCCGTTTGACGGCTTCTGGGATATGAAATACGAGGGGAAGGGCAAGCTCAAGGTCGCCTGGACCTTTCTTCTGCTGGTCGTGCTCGCCATGATTTTGCAAAAGCAGTTTGCCGGCTTTCTGGTCAATTACAACGACCCCCGGCATTTGAACAGCATCGATGAACTGATTTTTATCGTGCTTCCTTTCTTCCTCTGGTGCATCGCCAACTGGTCGATCACGACGCTGATGGACGGAGAAGGAAAGTTCCGGGAAATCGTGATGGCGACGGCGTATTCGCTCTTGCCGATCATCCTGATCTACATCCCGATGACGTTCGCGAGCCGGTTTATGGTCCAGGAGGAAACGGCGTTTTATTACCTGCTGAACACGGTTGCGGTGATCTGGTTTGTCCTCCTTCTGTTCGTCGGAACGATGACCGTTCACCAGTACACCGCCGCGAAGACCGTCTGGACGATGTTTCTGACCGTGGTGGTCATGCTGGTCATCGTGTTCCTGGGCTCGCTGGTATTCAGCATGCTGCAGCAAATCTATGAATTTATCGTCAACATCTACCGCGAGATCATTTTCCGGACCTAAAAGGAGGCCGCACCCGTGAAACGAAAAAAACGCTTGTATACGGTGCTGGTCTGCGTCATCCTGTGCAGCATCGTCGCCGGCGTCCTGTTCTATGTCAACCATGGAGCGCCCGCCGTTGAAGCGGCGGCATACGAAAAGGAAGCCGCCGAGCTGGAGCCGGGAACAGAGCTGGCCAGCCTGCCGGATTCGGGGCAAGGCGTACCGGGCATGGATCTGGTGGCGGACAACGACGCCCTCTCGCTTTACTACCATCCGGAAACGACGGAAATCGCCGTCCTGGACAAGAAAAGCGGCAACGTATGGCGCAGCAACCCGGCGGACCGGGACGAGGACGCCAAAGCGTCCCCTTACGAGAAAGAAGTGCTGTCCTCCCAGCTGACGGTTTCCTTCCGGGATTCCATCGGCACGCTGGACACGTACCCGAACTTTACGCAAAGCATCTCCAAACAGCAGTTTACCGCCGAAAGCATCAAGGACGGCGTACGCATCACCTATACGCTGGGCGACATGTCGCTCGGGATCGACGCCATGCCGAAATACATCACGCAAGGGCGGCTGGAAGAGAAGGTCCTGAGCAAGCTGGACGAAAAACTGGCCCGTTACGTGCAAGCCCGCTATTACCCGAGCAAAACAAACGAAGGCGTTCTGGAGCGGCTGGACGACCAGATCAAACGGGAACTGGTGCTGAAGAAAATGCTGGACGCTTTTGCCCAAGCGGGTTATACCGAGGAGGATCTGGCGGCCGACAACGAGGCGAACGGAGTGGGCGGCGGAGACGCCGGCTCGACCAAGCCGCAATTTTCGATTCCGCTCGAATACCGGCTGGAGGGCGATTCGCTCGTCGCGTCGGTCCCTGTGGGCCACATCAAGGAAAGCGAAACGCACCGCATCCGCAGCATCGACCTGCTGGCCTACTTCGGTGCGGCCGGAGCGGATGAAGAAGGCTATATGCTGGTGCCCGACGGAACCGGCAGCCTGATCCGCCTGAACAACGGCAAGGTCAAGGATGAGCAGTACGTGCAGAAGGTGTACGGACTCGATCCGAACGACAACAGCCGGACGCGCGGCCAAGTGAGCGAAAGCGCCCGCATGCCGGTGTTCGGAATGAAAACGGGCGACGCCGCCTGGTTCGCTCAAGTGGAAGAAGGCGACGCTATCGCCAGCATCGTGGCGGACATCGCCGGCAAGCAAAACTCGTTCAACCACGTGAACAGCTCCTTCGCCGTACGCGGGGAAGATGAGCTGGAGCTTTACACCGGCAATACCGTACAGGAGATCAACCTGCTCGGAAACAAGCTGTACGGCGGCGACATCCGCGTCCGCTACAGCTTCCTGTCCGGCGAAAACGCCGATTACGCCGGCATGGCCCGGCTGTATCAGGACCGCCTCGTGCAGGAGAAAAAGCTGCAGCCTCTCGAAGAAGGCGCGCTGCCCTTTTACCTTGACGTTCTCGGCGCCGTGGATAAGCAGCAATCGTTCCTGGGCGTGCCTTACAATGCGATTGTTTCCATGACGACGTTCGAGCAGGCGGGCGAAATCGCCGGGGACCTGCAAAAGGACGGCGTGGCCAACCTGCAGATGCGCTACCTCGGCTGGTTCGGCAAAGGCGTCAAGCATATTACGCCGGTCAAGGTGAAGACCGAAACAGAGGTCGGAAGCAAAAACGATCTGAAGGAGCTTTCCGCGCAGCTGCTAAGCGCCGGGGGCGGCCTTTACCCGGATGTGGCGTTCCAGCACGTGTACCATGACGACCGGAACTTCTCGCCGTCGTCCGACGCCGCCCGTTTCGTAACGAAGGACCGGGCCGTCTTGTCGCCGGTCGACCGGAACATGAACCGGATGGACACCTACTACGGCACGTACCTGCTGCTTTCTCCGGCCAAGCTGCCCTATTTCGCCGAGCAGTTCGCCGAGAAATACAAATCGTACGACCAGACCGGTCTTTCGCTGCGCGACCTCGGCAGCACCCTCACGTCCGATTACCGCGACAGCCGATTGATCTTCCGGGAAACCGCGAAGAAGATCGTCACCGATGAACTGGGCAAGCTGCGCGAGTCCTTCCCGAACCTGATGATTTCGGAAGCCAACTCGTACGCGTGGGAATACGCCCGTCATCTCATCGACGTGCCGACCTCGACCAGCGGCTTTAACATTACGGACGAAGAAGTACCCTTTTACCAAATGGTGGTGCACGGCTACCTCGATTACAGTGGCGCGGCCGTCAACGTCAGCAATGAGCAGGACACGAAAACGCAGCTTCTCCGTTCCATCGAGCTCGGCGCGGCTCCGCATTTCCTGTGGTCCTATGAACCGGCGTCGAAGCTGAAATTTACCCGTTTCGACGACCTTTACGCCACCTATTACAAAGACTGGTACGACGAGGCCGTGGAAATGTACAACGAAGCGAACCGCGCGCTGTCCGATTTGCGGACGCAGCGGATGACCGGGCATGTGCGGCATCCGAACGGCGTAGTCGAAGTGCAGTACGAAAGCGGCGCCTCCGTTCTGGTCAACTACTCGGACGAAGCGGCCGAAGTAAACGGCGTCCGGGTGGAGCCGGGCAATTTTGCAATAGGCGGTGACCGCGCATGAAAATGAAACTGACCTTAGCCCGCAGAAAATCACTGCTCGGCCTGCTTTTTATCTCCCCCTGGCTGCTCGGGTTTCTGTTCCTGTTTCTGAAGCCGCTTATCGAGTCGATCCGCTTCAGCTTCAACAAGCTCATCATCGAGCCGGGCGGCTATTCGCTCCAGTTTAACGGCTGGACCAACTTCAAAGACGCTATGTTCGTGGACGCCAACTTCAACCGGATTCTGACGGAATCGATTATCGGCATGGGCGTGGACGTTCCGCTGATCCTGTTTTTCAGCCTGTTTTCGGCGGTTCTGCTGAATCAGAAATTTCGCGGCCGCGCGGTGGCCCGGGCGATCTTCTTCCTGCCGGTTATTCTGGCGTCCGGAGCGATCGCTGCGGCGGAATCGTCCGGCCTGATCAACCTGGTCGGCAACGCAGCGGCTGCCGAAGACATGGGCCAGACGGCTGCGCAGTTCAACACGATGTCGCTGGTGCGGATTCTGGTCGAGACCGGCTTCCCCGTGGAAATCACCGAATACATCATCGGCGCCATCATGCGGATTTACGACATTATTACCAGCTCGGGCGTGCAAATTCTGATTTTCCTCGCCGCGCTGCAATCCGTGCCGGGTTCGATGTACGAAGTCGCCAAGATGGAAGGCGCGACGGCTTACGAATCGTTCTGGAAGATCACGTTCCCGATGGTCAGCCCGCTGATCATGACCAACATCATCTATACGATCATCGACTCGTTCTCGGACAGTCCCATCACCCAAACGATCTACGAGACGGCGTTCAAAACCCAGAATTTCGGCTTGAGCGCCGCGATGTCGTGGATTTATACCCTGGCGGTCGCGCTGATCCTGGTCATTATCGGTTACATCCTTTCCAAAAAAATCTTTTATCAAAACTAGGCGTCAAGAAAGGAGGGAACGGGCCGTGTCCATCGTTCGTGGCTTATTGCAGCAAAAGGCGTCAGAACGGAACCTGAACAAAGTCAAACAGAAATCGGCCAACCTTCTGTGGGTGCTGTTTCGTTACGCGCTGATCATCGGCATTTCCTTCATTATTCTTTATCCGATACTGACGAAAATTTCCTATGCTTTGAAGGATAAGCAGGATATCTACAACCCGACGATCTATATGATTCCGGTGAATTTTACGCTGGACAATCTGAAGGTAGCGATGGATCTGCTGGATTACTGGCCGCTTCTCGGCAACACACTGGTGTACGTTTTCATCACCATGCTTTTTCAAACGGTATCCAGCGCGCTCGCCGGCTACGGCTTCGCCCGGTTCAAGTTTCCGGGCAGCAACATTCTGTTCGCCTTCGTCATTCTGACCATTATGGTGCCGATGAGCACCCTGATGGTGCCGATGTATCTGCATTTCCGCAGCTTCGACATTCTGGGGCTGATCCATCTCTTTACCGGCAAGGACGGTGTCAATCTGCTGAACAGCTATTGGCCCGCCATCATCACCTCGATCACCGCGAATGGGCTGAAGTCGGGCTTGTACATTTATATCTTCCGCCAGTTCTTCCGCGGGCTTCCGAAGGAAATCGAAGAAGCTGCGCTTATCGACGGGGCTGGCGGGATCAAGACCTTTTTCCGGATCATGCTGCCGAACGCCATACCGCCGCTGATGACGGTTGCGTTGTTTTCGTTCGTCTGGCAGTACAACGACACGTTCTACACCTCGCTGTTCATGAGCGAAAGCGCCTTGATGCCGCTTAAGGTGGCGTCGCTGCCGGCGGACGCCAACCAGCTGCTGCCGATTCTGCTCGGCCTTGGCACAAGCGCAAAGGCCGACCCGAACCATGTGGCGCTGATCGTTGACACCGGCATTCTGCTGGCAATTCTTCCGCTAATCATCCTGTATCTGTTCGTACAGCGCCACTTCGTGGAAAGCGTGGAGCGGACCGGCGTCGTCGGGTAAGCCCGCGGATGCGCGAAAGCGGAGGAAACGGACGGATGACAAAGAAAAAACGGATGATTCTCACCGGCTCGGCGGTTCTGGCGGCCGTCGCTGTCGCCGGGCTGGCCGTCTGGACATCGGGCGGCAGTCCGTCCGAAGCAAAGCCGTCGCCCGCCGCTTCGGCGGCCGGGCAGACGGCGGAGCCGGCCGGCGGGCCGCGAATCGCCGCGGCGGAGCCGAATGGCGAAGAAATCGGGTTGTTCGAGAAGCTGGAGCTGAGTCTGACGCTTGAAGCCAGCTACGAGAATCCCTACGATCCGGAGCAAATCGACGTGGGGGCTGCATTTGTTTCCCCAAGCGGGGAAGAATGGAAGATCAACGGGTTTTACGACGGGGCGGGATGGAAGCTGCGCTTTTCGCCCGACGAGGAAGGCGAGTGGACGTACCGGCTCCGCATCAAAGACCGGAACGGCCAATCGGAGACCGGCGAACGGTCCTTCCGCGCGGTCGTTTCCGGCCATCACGGCTGGATCGGCGTTTCCCCGGAGAACGGGCGGTTCCTTTCCCACCGGAATGGAACGCCGTTCTACGGCGTAGGCGTCGCTTATCCGTGGGAGACAACGGAAGCCGGGCTCGACCGGATCGCCGCGGCAGGCGGGAATCTGGTGACGTACTGGAACGGCAACTATGACAACGCGGGAAGCGGAGGCGGAAACGAACAGCTGGAATCCGCCGCATCCGGCATCGGCCGGTACGACATGCGCAAGGCGCAGCGGATCGACGAGCTGCTGGAGTGGTTCGAGCAGCGCGAGCTGAAGATGAGCTTTGTCATCTGGCCGCACGATTCGCTTGCCGACAACATCGACTGGCCGGCGACATGGGACAAGAACGCGTATTCCGCGTTGGGGGAAGCGGTCGACTTCTACCGCGACCCGGCCATGTGGAGCCAGCAGGAGAAGCTGTACCGCTACATCATCGCCCGCTGGGGCTACAGCCGTTCCCTCGGCATCTGGGATCTCATTTGCGAGGTGACCGGAACGGACGGCTGGGCGCTCGGCGACAAGGCGCAAGCGGATGCCTGGCTCACCAAAATCCATGCTTACTTCAAAGAGCACGATCCGTACGGCCATCCGACCATGGGTTCGGCCGCCGGAAACGCGGAGGACTATTGGGACCACGCTTACCGGACGCTGGATCTGGCCGACCGGGAAAATTACTACAGCCTGCACTTCAGCGCATATGCCGAAGATATCGCAAAGCGCTGGCAGTACGGCAAGCCGCTGATGATCGGCGAGACCGGCAACGTCTCCGATGCGGCCGCCTATCATAATGCGGTTTGGGCTTCGCTGGCAAACGGGCTGGCATCCTCGCCGATCTGGTGGGACTTCGGCCAGGTGAATGACGCCATGTGGGAGCAGATGAAGCATTTTTCGGCGTTCGCTGCCGACATTGACGTGACGCAGCGGCGGGAACCGGTTCGCGCCGAAACGCGTTCCTTTGAGAAGGAGCTTCCGGCGGAGGCCGCCCTGGAGGACGGAACGGATTTATCCGACTGGAGCCTGCCGGAATGGGCCGACGCCAACAAGAACGCCAACGGCACCGCCTCCGCCGCTCTCAGGGAAGGGGAGGGCGAAGCCTTTGCCCTGCGCGGCGACATGACGTTCGCCGGCGGCGGGTACGCCCAAGGCGTGCTGCAGCAAAATACGCCGGCCTCCGATTGGTCCGGCTACGACACCCTTACGTATGAAGTTTACGTGGAAGAAGGAGCGGGAACGGAGCTGCGGGCCAAAACGGTGCTTTTTCCAAAAGGCCAATGGACCGAAGCCCAGGACGCCTTTGATGTCCCGCTGAAGCCGGGGGCTTGGACGACTGTCCAGATTCACCCGGCGGAAACAAAATGGCTGAACCGTGAAATGCCCGCCGACGAGCTGAAGCAGATCGAAGGCTGGGCGCTCAAGGTTTATGCGCTGAATGCGCCGGCAGAGGGAAAAACCGTCGCCGTCAAAATCCGCAGCGTCCGGCTTGGCGCGGCAAAAGCGCCGGTTGCGGTGCTGAAGGAGGCGGAAGCCTGGATGATGCGCGGGGAAGACGGCGCGGCGTCCTACGGCTGGATGGTGACCGAACACGGCAAGCTCGGCGGCCTGACGGCTGTTTTTCCCGGGTGGGCGGACGCCTCGGTCCGGGTCGAATGGTATGACCCGTGGGACGGAACCCTGCTCGGCGGATCGGAGATTCAGACACGGGAGGGCAGGCTGACGCTTACCGCTCCCGCTACGGACCGTCCGGACCTTGCTTTTACGATTCAACCGTCAACTTGACGCGCATTTCAACCCTTTCGGCCACAACCGAACCGGCAAGTGACGAAAATTCCAAGCGACAGGAGCGGCATCATGACCTATACAAACTGCGGTACGCGTTTTGACGTGGAGCCCCGGCTGATCAATCCGAATGCGACGGATAACGCCCGGCGGCTGATGGCTTATCTCTGCGACACCTACGGCAAACAAATGCTGCTTGGCCAGCAAATCGGCGTTCTGTCGACCCCCGAATTCGAGGTGCTGCGCGAAACAACCGGCAAGTATCCGGCCGTCGGCGGCTTCGATTTTATGAACTATTCCCCGTCCAAAGCGGAACGGGGCGCCGTTACCCGCGATACCGAGCTGGCCATCGACTGGTGGCGCGACGGCGGAATCGTAACGTTCTGCTGGCACTGGAACGCGCCGAAGGATCTGATCGACCTGCCTCCGGACCGGGGATGGAACCGCGGCTTTTACACGAACGCCACGAATTTCGATTTGGCCAAGGCGCTTGCGGACGATGCCTCCGAGGATTATGCCCTGCTTTTGCGGGATATCGATGTAATCGCCGCCGAGCTGGCGAAGCTGGGCGAAGCGGGCGTGCCGGTGCTGTGGCGGCCTCTGCACGAGGCCAGCGGCGGCTGGTTCTGGTGGGGCGCCAAAGGGCCGGAGCCCTGCATCGCCCTTTGGAAGCTGCTGTACGAGCGGCTGACGGACCATCATGGCCTGAATCACCTTATCTGGGTGTGGAACGGCCAGCACAAAGACTGGTATCCGGGAGACGAATACGTCGACATCATCGGCGAGGACATCTATCCGCCGGAACGGGATTATTCGCCGCAAAAGGAGCGCTTTGAAACAGCGCTTGCCTACACGGAGCAAAATAAGATCATCGCGTTGTCCGAAAACGGCACGCTGCCCGACCTGGACGCCATGGAGCGCGAAGGGACGATGTGGGCCTGGAACTGCACCTGGTACGGCGATTTTCTGTTTGAGCAAGTGGAAGGCGTCCCGACGTACAGCGGAAAATACACCGAACGCGAGCAGCTGCTCAAGCTTTACGCCCATCCGCTCGCGGTCACCCGCGACCAGCTTCCGGACTTGGCGGCTTATCCGATGAAGGATGCCGCGGGGCAGCGCGCGGAATAAAACGCGCCGAAGGAGAGGAAGCAGATGGAACAAACCGTTTGGAAGCACCGCAGCCCGCTTTCCCGCACCTGGCGGCAGATTGCCGCAGGCAAGCTGACCGTCGGCTTTATCGGCGGCTCCATCACCGATGCCAGGCCCCGGCACAACTGGCCGGAGCCGGTGATCGGCTGGTTCGCGGAGACGTTTCCCGGGGTAACCCTTGCCGTGGAGAACGCCGCGATCGGGGCGACCGGAAGCGATCTGGCCGTGTTTCAGGCCAAACGCCACCTGATCGAGCGGGGCTGCGACCTCGTGTTCATCGAATACGCCGTAAACGACGAAGACGTGCCGAGCGACCGGCGCAAGCGCTCGCGGGAAGGATTGATCCGCCAGCTGCTGGCGGACGGGGAGCGGGATCTTGTGCTGGCGTATACCTTTTCCCAAGGGATGTATGAACCCATGATGGCGGGAGAGGTGCCGGAAACGATCCGCGAGCTTGAGGAGCTGGGGGAGCACTACGGGATCGGCTCCGTCTGGATGGGGCTTTACAGCCTGGGCGAAGTGCGAAAAGGACGCATCCGCTGGGAGGAATGGCTGCCCGACGGGCTGCATCCGACCGCCAGGGGCAGCCTGAGCTACGGGCAAAGCGTGATCGCCTTCCTGGAGCGGGAGAAAGAACGGGAAGGGGAGCGGGATCAGACTGCCTCCGGCTGGCACGAGCGCCAGCGCGGCGCTTTGGCGAATCCGCTGCAGCCGCTCCACTGGGGCGACGTGTACGAGGTGCCTTTTGAAGACATGCGGACCGAAGGCCCCTGGGTGATCCGGCGCTGGCCTTATTACTCCTATATCGACCGGGTGCTGGAAACGGCCGCGGTCGGCGCCAGGCTGTCGTTTTCCTTCGAGGGCCGGGGGCTGGCGCTTGCCTTCGATTTCGGCAAATCCTCCGCCGAATTCCGCTATCGGCTGGACGGAGGCGACTGGGTGGAGGTAAGCCGCGAGCGCCCGGATTGGGTGGCGAACGACGGCTGGCTGCGGCTCAGCTTTTTGGGCGACGAGCTGCCGGACGGCCGCCACGACTTCGAGCTGGAGGTTATTCACGGCAACCGGCCGTCCTGTACCGGCACCAACCTGCGGCTGGCCAAGGCGGGCGTGATCCGCTAATCGGCGCACGAGAAAAGCATGAACCGGATTTCCGCTTGCTGCGGGAATCCGGTTTTTCGCTATCGGCGTAATCGGGTAAGCGGCGCTTTTCGGCGCGCGTTTGAACCGCTATACTGAAAGGAAGACGAAGAACGGGTATCATCGAGATGGAGTGAGCGCATGCAGCCAGCGGACCGTGTCCCTTTGTACCAAAAAATCCAGGATTACCTTCGCGGCCTGATTGAAGCGGAACGCCTTCGGCCGGGCGACCGCGTGCCGACCGACAAAGAGCTGATGGAGCGGTTCGGGGTGAGCAAGATTACGGTAGTCAACGCGCTATCCGGCCTCGCCAATGAAGGCCTGCTGGTCCGGGTTCCGGGCCGGGGAAGCTTTGTGCGGGAGGCGGCGTCCGGAGACGGGGCGGCGGAGCGGCCGGAGGACGGCGCGCCGGCAGGTTCCGGCGTCGGGGACGCGCTCGTGGGGGTGATCATGCCGTCTATCCAGGACGAATTCGCCACCGGCTTGATCGCCGGCATCGAGCAGACGCTTTCCAAGGCCGGACGGCGCAGCGTGATTCTGCTTTCGGGAGGCGACCTGCGGAAGGAAAAGGAAGCCATCCGGCTGCTGCAAGCATTTGGTGCACAGGGCCTCCTGATTTTTCCGGTGGATGAGGAGCAGTACAACGAGGAAATTCTGGCGCTGAAGTTCGCCGGCGTCCCGTTTGTGCTGATCGACCGGTATTTGCCCGGCGTCGAGACGCATTTTATTGCGGCGGACGGCAGACTCGGAGTGGAGAAAGCCGTCGATCACCTGTGGGCGCTGGGCCACCGCCGGATCGCGATTTGCTCCGACTCTCCGATACAGACCGTCACCGTGCAGGAGCGGATCGACGGCTACATGGACGCGCTCAAAAAGAGAGGGTCGCTGATCGATCCGGCGCTTATCCTGACCGGCCTCGCTCCCGTAACGGAAGCCAATCGGGATACCCATCCCTTGACGCGAAGCATTTGCGGCAAAGCCGCTACCGCTTATATCACCCTGAACGGAAAGCTGGGTGTGCGCTTATACCAGGCGGCGGAACGGGCCGGCTTTCGAATCCCGGACGATCTGTCCCTGGTCACCTTCGACAACCCCGACCCGAGTCTGGAGGAGTTCGGCCTGTTTACGCACATCCGCCAATTTGAGCGGGACATGGGCAGCCAGGCGGCCTCCAGTCTCCTTGACATTCTCGAGCGGCCGGAGCGGTTCCGGGAAGGCTTCCGCAAAACGATATTGGAGCCCGAGCTGGTGATCCGCCGGACCACCGGTCCCGTCCCGCAGCCGGAAGAAGGCCCGGATGCACGGGGGAGCAAGAACGCCGGACAGGGAAGCAAGAACGCCGGACAGGGGAGCAAGAACGCCGGACAGGGAAGCAAGAACGCCGGACAGGGAAGCAAGAACGCCGGACAGGGAAGCAAGAACGCCGGACAGGGAAGCAAGAACGCCGGACAGGGAAGCAAGAACGCCGGACAGGGAAGCAAGAACGCCGGACAGGGAAGCAAGAACGCCGGACAGGGAAGCAAGAACGCCGGACAGGGAAGCAAGAACGCCGGACAGGGAAGCAAGAACGCCGGACAGGGAAGCAAGAACGCCGGACAGGGAAGCAAGAACGCCGGACAGGGAAGCAAGAACGCCGGACAGGGAAGCAAGAACGCCGGACAGGGAAGCAAGAACGCCGGACAGGGAAGCAAGAACGCCGGACAGGGAAGCAAGAACGCCGGACAGGGAAGCAAGAACGCCGGACAGGGAAGCAAGAACGCCGGACAGGGAAGCAAGAACGCCGGACAGGGAAGCAAGAACGCCGGACAGGGAAGCAAGAACGCCGGACAGGGAAGCAAGAACGCCGGACAGGGAAGCAAGAACGCCGGACAGGGAAGCAAGAACGCCGGACAGGGAAGCAAGAACGCCGGACAGGGAAGCAAGAACGCCGGACAGGGAAGCAAGAACGCCGGACAGGGAAGCAAGAACGCCGGACAGGGAAGCAAGAACGCCGGACAGGGAAGCAAGAACGCCGGACAGGGAAGCAAGAACGCCGGACAGGGAAGCAAGAACGCCGGACAGGGAAGCAAGAACGCCGGACAGGGAAGCAAGAACGCCGGACAGGGAAGCAAGAACGCCGGACAGGGAAGCAAGAACGCCGGACAGGGAAGCAAAAACCCCGGAAAGAGAAAAAAAGAATAGCAGCGCGGCAGATGCGGCGTGTTTGGGGATAGGGATGCGGATGCTCCAGGTCACTCAAACACGCTTTTTTCATGTCCTTTTTGTACCGGACTTATGGCTCCGAAGAAGAAAAAGAAAAGCCTGCTGGTTCCCGGCGCGTTCTGGACCCAAGCGGTCGGGAAGGAACCGGCGGGATACGAGTTTCTCTTGACGGAGAAACTCCGTTTGTCGAGAAACCCCGTTGATTTTAGTTACCATAGGTGCTCCGTTTCGTTTGTCATCGTTGTTAAGGGGAACAAGGGGGGCTAACTCCATTTATCTCAGCGATCCTGTTGGCTCGCCATCTTCTTCCTGTTCTGTACGGCTACCGTCATCAGCGTCTCCCGTTTGCCTCATTCTCCCTTCCTTTCTTTCTGCTTGTGGCGGGCACAAGCCAACGAAGCCCAGTAAAAAAGGCAAACAGGTGCACAGCGACACTTATTTTCAATGGTGTCCCGTTCCGATTGCGAAATAAATCCCTGCACGCACCTAATTCTGACTAAACAAGCGATATCTGTAGAAATACGGAGAGATAATTGCTTTTTTGCAGCTAATTAGTTAATAACGGTCAGAAACGATCAGATTAGTTGCTTTTTTGCACTACCTGTCCACGCTGGAAACGCGAAACCCTCCGGTTATTGGGCCATTCGTGCCGTCTGCACTTTTGCACAAAAAATGCCTGCCGAGACTTTTTGACAGCCTGAGTTTCTCTTGACGGAGAAACTCTTTTTTTCTATAGTCGATGTATATAATAAATATATAAATTATATATAATACATTTTACCGGAGGCGAATGATGGGCAACCGCAACCGTCAGGAAGAACGGACAGGCTTTCAGGATAATCATCCCTACGACCCGGCGTACGATCTGCAAACGGATTTCATCATGGTTTATGACATCGATGATACCATGCCGGAACGGATCAAGCAGTGGAAGGAAAAAGGCTATGTGGTCCATCTGATGACCGGTGTATCCTGGGGCGAATACGGGCGTTACCTGCATGGCGAATTCGACGGCCGCAAGCACACCGACGAGGCGCAGACCGGCCGCGACGGCAAATGGATTATTCACGGCGAGCATTACCACATTCCTTATATGGTTCCGACGCTTTCCTACGCTTCGTTTTTGGCCGAACGCATCCGGGCCGCCGTGGACGCGGGCGTGGAGGCGATCCATTTGGAGGAACCGGAGTTTTGGGTCAAGTCCGGTTATTCGGAAGCGTTCAAGCGGGAGTGGCGGCTCCATTACAACGAGCCCTGGGCGCCGCCCCATTCGTCGCCGGACGCCCAATACCGCGCTTCCCGGCTGAAAGCCTACTTGTACACGCGCGCCCTCGACAGGCTCTGTGCGGAGCTCAAGGATTACGCGCTGACAACCTATGGCCGCGATTTGCGGTTTTATGTGCCGACGCACAGCCTCATCAATTATTCCCAATGGAGCATTGTCAGCCCGGAATCCCGGCTGATCGACCTGCCGCATATCGACGGCTACATCGCCCAAATTTGGACCGGCACCTCGCGCGTGCCGAACCGGTATCAGGGCGTCCGCAAGGAGCGGACCTTTGAAACGGCTTATCTGGAATACGGGATCATGCAGGAGCTGGTTCGCGGAACCGGACGCCGCATGTGGTTCCTGCATGATCCGATCGAAGACAACCCGAACCACACCTGGACCGACTACAAGCAAAATTACCTGCGCACCGTAGTGGCTTCGCTTTTGCACCCGGAGGTGAACCGGTATGAGGTGGCGCCCTGGCCGCACCGGATCTTCACGCGGGATTATCCCTCCGGCGGTCCGGACGGGGAACGCGTCGGCATCCCGGCGGATTACGCCACCGCGCTGCTGACCGTCATGCACACCCTCGGCAGCATGGAGCTCGGCGGCGCCTCCGCCGTACCGGAAACGGAAGGCGTCGGCGTTCTGCTGGCCGATTCCTGCCTGTATCAGCGGCTGCGGATGACGCCAGCGGAAGCGGGCAGCGGCGAAGCGCGGCAAAACGGGGACTCGGCAGCCCCGGCTTCCGCATCGGATGCGGATGCCGCAGCGGCCCGGGCGGCTTCTGCGGGTCCGAAAGCGCAGGCCGCTTCGGCGGAATCCGCTCCACCCGCCTGGATTGCACCCGCTCCGGGTGAGGTTGATTTGGACATGGTCGAGTTTTCCGGCTTTTTTGGCCTGGCGCTTCCGCTTCTCAAGCACGGCCTTCCGGTTCGGCCGGTCCAGCTCGACAACGTCCGGCGGTTTGCCCGCTACCTCGACGATTACCGGGTTCTGCTGCTGAGCTATGAATTTATGAAGCCGGAGTACCCGGATCTGCACAACGCATTGGCGGCCTGGGTGCGCGAAGGCGGGGCGCTGGTCTATGTCGGCGACGACCGTGACCCGTATCACGGCATCCGGTCCTGGTGGAACCAGGGCCGCACGGTTTACGCTTCTCCGCGCGGGCATCTGTTCGGGCAGCTGGAAATCCCCGGCGCTGCTCCGGGCGTGCATCGGGTGGGAAGCGGCGCGGTAGGCTATATGCACGCGTCTCCGGAAGCCTGCGCGGCCTCGGCCGAAGGAGCCGATGCGCTGCGCCGTCTCGTGCGGGAAACGATGGAGGCGCTGGGCGAAGCGGCCCCGGCCTGGCGGGTGAAAAGCCATTTCGACCTGCGGCGCGGCCCGTACCGGATTGCCGCCGCGCTCGACGAATCCCTGCACGACCGCCCCGTGAAGCTGGAAGGGCCGTTCGTCGATCTTTTCGACGCGGCGCTGCCGGTGCTGGACAGCGTGACGATTCCGCCCGGCGGGCAGGCGTTTCTGTACGACCTGGCGGCCGGCCGTCCCGCTTCGGGCGAAATCCGTCTCATCGCCGCCTCTTCGCGGGTGGAAAACCTGGAGCAAACCGCAGCCGGGTTCACCTTTACGGCAAAAGGCCCTGGGAACGTAAAAGCCGCGGCCCGCTTCTACTGCCCGTTCCGTCCGCAGGCGGTTTACTCGGAGGCGGAAGGCGGCCCGCGGGCGCCGGTTCCTTTTGACTGGAACGCGGCGAGCGGCACGCTCTTCTTTACTTATCTCCACGAGCCGGCGGCGCCGGTTCGGCTGACCGTCGAACGTTAACGAAAGCTATAGATGCTTAATGCACAGCGAAGAAGAAGGAGCGCGAGCATGCCATACGAAACGATCAAGCCTGACAAGCTGAAGCCTTTTCTGAAAAAATTGGAGCAAACCATCTATACCCCCCTGGCGCAGCTCGAAGTGACCGCCTGGGTGACCAAGGAGCCGGTGCCCTATGCGGACCGGATGAGCGGGGAAAAAATCTCCCTGGCCCCCGGCGACCGCTGGGGCGGCCTGTGGGATTGCGCCTGGTTTCATTTTACGGGCAGCGCCCCTGCGCATGAGCCCGGCGACAGCCTGGTTCTGCTGATCGACGTCAACGGCGAAGTCTGCCTTGTCGACAAGGAGGGGGCGCCTTCCCGCGGCCTGACCAATATCAACTCGGAGTTTGATTACCAGTACGGCCTTCCGGGCAAACGGGTCGTTCCGCTGGCGGAAGCCGCGGACGCAACCGGTTCGATCGACCTGTGGGGCGACGCCGGCTGCAACGACCTTTTCGGCTGGTACCGCAGCGGAACCCTGAAGGAGGCGCTCGTCGCCCGCTGCCGGGAGGACATCCGGGCTTTGTACTACGACGCCGAGGTATTGCTGGAGACGGCGGAGCATCAGCCGGAGGATTCCGCCCGGCGCAAGCAGCTTTTGCAGGCGCTCTACGAAGTGTCGCTGCTCCTGGCGGACATGTCCCGTCTGTCCGCCGAACGGGTGGCCGAAGCCCGGGCGCGGCTTGCCGCTCACCTGGACAAACGCGGCGGCGATCCGAGCCTGACCATCAGCGCCATCGGCCACGCCCACATCGACCTCGCCTGGCTGTGGCCGATCCGCGAGACGATCCGCAAGGGCGCGCGTACCTTTTCGACCGTCCTGCGGAACATGGAAAAGTACCCGGACTACGTGTTCGGCGCCAGCCAGCCGCAGCTGTACCAATGGATGAAGGAGCATTATCCGAAGCTTTACGGGCAGATCAAGGAACGGATTCGCGAAGGGCGCTGGGAAGCCCAGGGCGCCATGTGGGTCGAGTCGGACACGAACGTGCCCGGCGGGGAAGCCCTGATCCGCCAGCTGCTTTACGGCAAAAAGTTTTTCCGCGAGGAATTCGGCGTCGACCCGCGCTCGCTGTGGATGCCCGACGTGTTCGGCTACACCGCCAGCCTGCCGCAACTGCTCCGCAAATCGGACGTGGAGTACATGATGACGCAAAAGCTGTCCTGGAGCGAGTATAACCGCCACCCCCACCACTCTTTTCATTGGGAAGGGATCGACGGCTCGCGGGTGCTGACCCATATGCCGCCGGAGGATACGTATAACGGGCCGGCCGCGCCCCGTTCGGTGGCGAAGGCCGAACGCAGCTACCTCGATGCCGCCGTGTCGGAGCACGCGCTGATGCTTTTTGGCATCGGCGACGGCGGCGGCGGACCGGGCGAGGAGCATCTGGAGCGGCTCAGCCGGGAAAAGCATCTGCCGGGCTTGAGTCCGGTCGTGCAGGAGCCTTCGGCAGCGTTTTTTGAGAAGCTGGAGAAGGAGGCGGACCGGTTCCAAACCTGGACCGGGGGGCTTTACCTCGAAAAGCACCAGGGAACGTTCACGACACAGGCGCGGAACAAACGCTACAACCGGAAGATGGAAAAAGCGCTCCGGGAGCTCGAGTTCGCCGCTGCTTTGGCGAAAATCAGCTGCGGCAAAAAAGCGTACCGCTACCCGGCCGAGGAGCTGGAAGCCATCTGGAAGGAAGTGCTGCTGTACCAGTTCCATGACATCTTGCCCGGCTCTTCGATCAAACGGGTATACGACGAGTCGCTGGAGCGCTACGCCATCCTGCTGGCCCGCACGGAGGAATTGATTGCGGAAGCGTACGGGGCGGTCGCCTTGCAGCTGAACGCCGCCGCGGGGCAGGCGGGACGCAAGCTGGTCTTTAACTCGCTGCCCTGGGAACGGAGCGAATGGGTTCAGGCGGACGGCGAATGGGTTCAGGTGACGGTTCCCGGCCTGGGATACGCCGTGCTGGCGGACGGAGCCGGGGCTTCCCTGCCGGGTGAAGCCGGCGGTGAGGGGGAGGCGAAGCGGCAGGCGCCCTTGGCCGCAGGTTCTGCGCCGGATGCCGGAGCCGTTTCCGCCACGGCCGCTGCGTCGGGAGAAAGCGGAGCCGTATCTGCACCGGCGTGTGAGCGTGCAGCGGGAGCCTGGTCCGCGGAAGCCGAAGCCCCCCGCACCGGCCGGTCGGCTCAGGGTCGGACGCTGGAGAACGGCCTGCTGCGGGTCACGTTCAATGAGGACGGCACGATCCGGTCGGTCTTCGACATGGAAAACGGACGCGAGGCTGTCAAAGCGGGCGCCTGCGCCAACGACCTCCAGGTGTATCATGACGAAGGCGATGCCTGGGATTTCCGTCACGATTACCGGAGCATTCCGGCGGAACGGCCGGAGCTTGTGTCGGCGGAACCGTTTGCGGACGGACCGACGGCCGGCTTCACGCACGTTTATAAAATCGGCGTATCCGAGCTTGCGCAAAAAGTGGTCATGACGGCCGGGAGCCGCCGCATCGATTTCGTGACCACGGCGGACTGGAAGGAATCGGGCCGCATGCTGCGGACGTCGTTCCCGCTGGAAATCCGCGCCGAAAGCGCCGCCTGCGAAATCCAGTTCGGGTATCTCAACCGCCCCACACACCGCAACACGAGCTGGGATTTTGCCAAGGACGAGATTTGCGCCCACCAGTACGTGGACTTGTCCGAGCCGGATTACGGAGCGGCCCTTTTGAACGACTGCAAATACGGCTATCGCACGGAGGGCGGAACGCTGGACCTCAACCTGCTGCGCAGCCCGTCCTATCCCGATCCGGAGGCGGACCGGGCGCAGCACGCGTTCACCTACTCGCTTTATCCGCACGCCGGAAACCACGTGGAAGCGGAAGTGTACAAACGCGGGTACGAGCTGAACGTGCCGCTGCGGCTCGCAGCCGGTTCCGCACCGGCTGAAGCAGGCCCGGCCGATACGGCTTCGGCGGGCAATCCCTTCACAGCCGCTTCGTTCTTGGCGGTCAATCACCCGGGCATCATGATCGAAGCGGTCAAGCAGTCGGAGGACGGCGCGGACTTGATCGTGCGGCTGTATGAAACGTCCGGCCGCCGGACGGACGCGGCGGTGACCCCCGGCTTCGCCTGGTCCGGCGCGGAGCTGACCGACATGCTGGAGCAAAACGGAGTCGAGCTGCACCGCAGCGGCGACTCGTTCTCCCTGGTGTTTGCTCCGTTCGAGGTGCATACCGTACGCCTGCGCCGGTAAGCACGGATCGGTATCGCGGCGGGACAGGGCGGACTGGTGCCGGCCAGGTTCCGTTAAATGGAAAGCCAGCAGGATTCGCTTTAAGGCCCCGGACCGTTGCGGTTTCGGGGCTTTTGTTTTGTTTTGTTTTGCTGTGCGTGGCAATATAAGAAGTGGTCCCGGCGTGAAAAGACTTTTTCCAGCATGGCTCCAACTGCATACGGAACGAAAACTCTTTTGCAGCAGGTGTGGAATCCGAATCCAAAAAAAGGTTTTTTGCACTCGGCACGGAATCTTATGAAAGAAAGGCTTACCATCCCGCAGATGTGGGGACGAAGGGGTGCAAGACGTGGAACCAACCATTGCCAAAACGAAGCTTTGCCCGCTCTGCGGAAAACCGAACCGCTGCGGCCATTCGGCCGAAGGCGGCCACGGAGCTTGCTGGTGCAGCGGAGAGAGCTTTCCGCAGGAGATTTTCAGCCGGGTACCGCCGGAGCTGCTCGGCGTAACCTGCATATGCAAAGCCTGCCTGGACGCGTTCAAGGAAGAGCTGGCCGGGCAACAACGCGAGGAAAACGAGTCGTGACGGCGCTGTTGTTCCTTTTGGCCGGGCTTGCGGAAATCGGCGGCGGCTATCTGATTTGGCTGTGGCTTCGCGAAGGAAGATCCTTTTATACCGGGATGGCGGGTGCTGTGATCCTGGCCTTGTACGGTGTGATCGCGACCTTCCAGTCGTTTTCCTCGTTTGGACGGGTCTACGCCGCTTATGGCGGCGTTTTTATCGTGCTCTCCATCCTGTGGGGCTGGGCCGTCGACAAAAAATCGCCGGACGGCTACGATCTGTTGGGCGCGGCGATTTGCTTGGCCGGAGTCTGCGTAATGCTGCTGCCGAGGCGGTGAGTGGGCTTTTTTTGACCGGAAAAGCGCCCGGAAAAGCGCCCGGAAAAGCGCCCGGAAAAGCGCCCGGAAAAGCGCCCGGAAAAGCGCCCGGAAAAGCGCCCGGAAAAGCGCTGCAAAGAACACGCAGAAAAGCACACAGAAGAGCATGCGAAGAACAAGCTGAAAATGGAACTTGTAATCGTTAACATGTAATATATATGTAAGCATATATAACATGATTTTTGACGCGTTTTTGAAAACCGCCAGGAAAGCGGTTTGCCTAATTGACGGAAAATTCAGTACGAAGATACGATAAGGTTACAAGTTGGTCAAAATGTTAGGAATTATAACATTTAGATTTGACTTCCATTACGAAAAGGGGGTGGGTGCATGGAACGGGACAACAACGCAGGAGCGAATTCCGATGAAAACACGAGTCACCCCTTCCCGCCGCAAGCTCAAAGCGCAAGCGCGTGCGGTCCCGGCCGCCGATCGCCGGCGGGCGCGGGGGGCTGCGGGTCGAATCCCGGGGCTCTGCCGCTTGCGGCGCTGGAGCAGAAGCGCTCCCGCCATCCTTGCTACAGCGCGGACGCGCAGCATTACTTCGCGCGGATGCACCTTCCGGTGGCCGCCGCCTGCAACATCAGCTGCGGCTTCTGCAACCGCAAGTTCGACTGCGTGAATGAAAGCCGGCCCGGCATTACCAGCCGGCTGATGACGCCGGAGGAAGCGGCGGAGCATGTGCGGAGCGTAGCGGAGAGGCTGCCGAACCTGAGCGTCGTCGGGATCGCCGGTCCCGGCGATCCGCTGGCCAATCCGGAGAAGACGTTCGCCGCGTTCCGGCTTGTCAAAGAGACCGTTCCCGGTCTGGAGCTGTGCCTGAGCACGAACGGACTCGCGCTGCCGGACTACGTAGAGGAGATTGCGGAGCTGGGCATCGGGCATGTCACCGTCACGGTGAATGCGGTCGACCCGGATACCGGAAGCCGGATTTATACCTGGATCAACGATAAAGGCAGGCGTTACAAAGGGCGGGGGGCGGCGGAGCTGATTCTTTCCCGGCAGCTGGAAGGCATCGAAGCCCTCGCGAAGCGCGGTATTCTGGTCAAAGTCAATTCGGTTCTTATGCCGGATATCAACGGCAGCCACATGAAGCGGATCGCAGCCGAGGTTAAGAAGCGCGGCGCCGTTGTCCACAATATTGTTCCTTTCATCCCGGCTCCGGGCTCGCTTTTTGAAAAGCTTGGCGTGCGGACACCGGGGGCGGAGGAGGTCGAGCAGGCGAGGGCGGAATCGGAAAAAAGCATCAAGGCGATGCGTCACTGCCGGCAGTGCCGTGCCGATGCCATCGGACTTCTCGGCGAAGACCGCAGCGAGGATTTTGCCACTGTACCTGCAGAACCCGGTCCGTATGATAACGAGGCGCGGCAGACCTGGATGAGCAAGCTCGACGCTGCGGTGCAGGAAATCGAAGAGACGTCCCGAAGCCGCAAACGGCAGCTGAAAGCCGTCGGGTCCCGGCTCCACCCGGTCCGGATGGCGGTGGCCACGCGGGGCTTCGACCGGGTCAATCAGCATTTCGGCCATGCCCGCGAGTTTCTGGTCTACGATGTCGGGGACGGCGAAGCCGTTTTGAACGGAGTCCGGAAGATTCCGGCCTACTGCACCGGCACTTTAAACTGTGCCGATGACAAGCAGGTGCTGCTCCGTCAAATAACCGATGTGCTCAAGGATTGCGAGCTTCTTCTTACCTCCGGCATCGGGGAAGCTCCCAAGCGCGCGCTGGCGCAGGCGGGAATCGTCGCTTATGTCACCAAGGGCGGCATCACCGAATCGCTGCTCGAAACGGCAAGGTATTACCGCTTCTTTCACCGTCCGCAAACCATAAGTCAATGATAAATGAGAGGATGATTGAACATGGGGAAACTTCGTCAAATCGCGTTTTACGGCAAAGGCGGCATCGGAAAATCCACGACCTCGCAAAACACGCTGGCTCAGCTCGCCACCACCTTCGATCAAAAGATCATGATTGTCGGCTGCGACCCGAAGGCGGACTCCACCCGTCTGATCCTGAACACGAAAGCCCAGCAAACCGTGCTTCATCTGGCGGCGGAGCGGGGGACGGTCGAGGATCTGGAGCTGGAAGACGTGGTCGCGACCGGCTTCGGCGGCATCCAATGCGTGGAATCGGGCGGTCCGGAGCCCGGCGTTGGCTGCGCCGGCCGCGGCATCATCACCTCCATCAACTTTCTCGAAGAACAAGGCGCTTATGAAGGCCTCGACTTTGTTTCCTACGACGTTTTGGGGGACGTCGTGTGCGGCGGTTTCGCAATGCCGATTCGGGAAAACAAAGCGCAGGAAATTTATATCGTCTGTTCCGGCGAAATGATGGCGATGTACGCCGCCAACAACATTGCCCGCGGGATTCTGAAGTACGCGAACACCGGCGGCGTCCGGCTCGGCGGCCTGATCTGCAACAGCCGCAACACGGACCGCGAGGCCGAGCTGATCACCGAGCTTGCCCGCCGCCTGAATACCCAAATGATTCACTTCGTGCCCCGCGACAACACGGTGCAGCACGCCGAGCTGCGCAAAATGACCGTCACCCAGTACTACCCGGATCACCCGCAAGCCAAAGAATACAAGACGCTGGCCGAAAAAATCCTGCACAACGAAATGATGACCATTCCGACGCCAATCGAAATGGATGAGCTGGAAGAGCTGCTGCTGGAATTCGGCGTGATCGAGGATGACGAAACGGCACTCAAGCGTCTTGAGGCCTCCGGCAAATAAGCCGGACGCTACTCTGCAGAGAAGCGGAACGGGTACTAGCCGTTGCACGGCGGGTTAAACCGCCGCTTGCACCCGGACCGGGAGGCGGTTACCCAGCCGCGTGCACCCGGCCTCCGGTGAGCGGCCAGCCTCAAGCACCCGGCACGCCCGTGGCGCAGCCTGGCTTGATCTCTCCGGTCCCGGACCGCGCAGCTCCGCCGCGCGTGCCGGGCGGGCGGCCACCGCTTCTCCGCACCTTTTTCCCATCCGCAGGCGGATGATGCGAGTCGCTTCTCCGGTCTTGCAGGAAATAGAGGAAGGCACGAACCGCGTTCAAGCATAAACCGGATTGATAAAGGAGGGAACGGCGATGAGCATCATCGAGAAAAACAATGCCATTATCGAAGAATTGCTATCGATTTATCCCGAGAAGGCGCTGAAGGACCGGAAAAAGCACATGGAGGTCATCACGCCGGAGATCAAGGACTGCGGCAAATGCTCCATCAAATCGAACGTCAAGACCCGCCCCGGCGTCATGACCGCCCGCGGCTGCTCGTTTGCCGGCTCGAAGGGCGTGGTCTGGGGGCCGATCAAGGACATGGTCCACATCAGCCACGGCCCGGTCGGCTGCGGCCAGTACACGTGGGGCACGCGGCGCAATTACGCCAACGGCGTGCTGGGCGTCAATATCTTCACCAATATGCAGATTACGAGCGACTACCAGGACAATGACATCGTTTTTGGCGGCGACAAAAAGCTGGAGGTCATCTGCCGCGAGATCATGGAAATGTTCCCTTTGGCAAAAGGCATTTCGATCCAGTCGGAATGCCCGGTCGGCCTGATCGGCGACGACATCGACGCCGTCGCCAAGAAAATGACGAAGGAATTGAAAATCCCCGTGCTGCCTGTCCGCTGCGAAGGCTTCCGGGGCGTCAGCCAGTCGCTCGGCCATCACATCGCCAATGATGTGATCCGCGACTATGTGATGGGCACCCGCGAGCCGGCGGAATCGGGCCCGTACGACGTGGCCATCATCGGGGACTACAACATCGGCGGCGACGCCTGGGCGTCCCGCATTCTGCTGGAGGAGATGGGCCTGAACGTAGTGGCCCAATGGTCCGGCGACGGCACGATCAACGAGCTCGCCATTACCCATAAGGTCAAGCTGAACCTGATCCACTGCTACCGTTCGATGAACTATATCTGTACGACGATGGAAGAGCGCTACGGCATTCCTCACCTGGAATACAATTTCTTCGGCCCGACCAACACCGTGAAAAGCCTGCGCGAAATCGCCGGCCATTTTGACGCAAAGATTCAGGAAAACTGCGAGAAGGTCATCGCGAAATACATGGCGGAGGTGCAGCCGGTGATCGACAAATACCGCCCCCGCCTGGAAGGCAAAAAAGTCATGCTGCTTGTCGGCGGCTTGCGTCCGGTCCACACGGTCGGCGCCTACGAAGACCTGGGCATGGAAATCGTCGCCACCGGCTACGAATTCGCCCACAAGGAAGAGTACATCCGCTCGATCCCCGAACTGGCCGAAGGCACCGTTCTCTACGACGACCCGAACGCTTACGAAACCGAATTTTTGGCCGAAAAGCTGAACGTCGACCTGATGGGCGCCGGCATCAAGGAGAAGTACGTGTACCACAAAAACGGCATCCCGTTCCGCCAAATGCACTCCTGGGATTACAGCGGTCCCTACCACGGCTTTGACGGCTTCAAAATTTTTGCCCGGGACATGGACATCGCCATCAACAGCCCGGTATGGTCGCTTCTGAAGTCGCCGTTCGAGGCGAAAATTCCGGAAGCCGTGGAAGCATAACGTGCGCAGGCAGCGCGGAAAGGGAGGGAATCCGATATGAAGCAATCCGATATTCTCGATCACAATAAATTGTTCGAGCAGGAGAAGTACGTCGAGCAGGCCAAACGGAAAAAGCTTTTCGAAGACGCCTGCTCGGAGGATGCGGTCCAGGCGCAGCTGGCCTTTACCAAAACCGAGGAATACAAGGAAAAAAACTTTGCCCGCACCGCCGTCACCATCAATCCGGTCAAAGCCTGCCAGCCGCTCGGGGCCGTGCTTGCCGCCCTTGGCTTTGAAAAGACCCTGCCTTTCGTTCACGGGTCGCAGGGCTGCGTCTCCTATTTCCGCAGTCACCTGGCCCGCCATTTCAAAGAGCCGGTTCCCACGGTATCCGACTCCATGACGGAGGACGGCGCGGTGTTCGGCGGGATGGCGAACATGATCGAAGGCTTGGAAAACGCGGTCACCATGTACAAGCCGGAGTTTGTCGCCATCAGCACCACCTGCATGGCGGAGGTTATCGGCGACGACCTGAAGGCGTTCAGCGACAACGCCCGTCTGAAGGGCGCCATCCCGCAGGATTATCCGGTTGCGTTGGCGAACACGCCGAGCTTTATCGGCTCTCACATCACCGGCTATGACAGCATGATCAAGGGCATCCTGTCGGTGCTGTCCGAACGGGACGACAACCTGGCGAAGGTGCCGAAAACGAACAAGATCAACCTGATTCCCGGCTTTGAAACCTACACGGGCAACATCCGCGAGCTGAAGCGCATCCTCGATTCCATGGGGGTCGAATACACGATTCTCGGCGATCACAGCGACAACCTCGATTCCCCGGCGGACGGCAAATACGTTTATTACTACGGGGGCACGAAGCTGGCGGATGTGGCGGCGGCGGCCGGCGCTAAAGCGACGGTCACGATGATGAAGCATGCCACGGAGAAAACCCGCAAGTACATCAACGACCAATGGAAGCAGCCTACGGAAGCGTTGGCGTATCCGCTCGGCATTAAGGGAACCGATGCATTTTTAACGAAAATCAGCGAGCTGACCGGCAAGCCCGTTTCCGAGGAGCTGATTCTGGAGCGCGGCCGCGCGGTGGACGCCTATGCGGACTCCCATGTGTACGTGCACGGCAAGCGCATCGCCATTGCCGGCGATCCCGATTTTCTGCTCGGCGTAATCGGCTTCTGTCTGGAGCTCGGCATCGAGCCGGTGCATATCCTGTGCTCCAATCCGACGCAAACGTTCGAGGGGGACATGAAGGCGCTGCTCGCCACAAGTCCGCACGGAGCGGATGCCAAGGTATACGCCGGCAAGGACATGTGGCATCTGCGTTCGCTCATGCTCACGGACCCGGTTGACTTCGCGATTGGCAGCACGTATATGAAGTATCCGGCGCAGGAAGCGAACATTCCGCTGGTCCGTGTCGGCTTCCCGATCTTCGACCGCCACCATCTGCACCGCTTCCCGATCAACGGCTACAACGGCGCGGTTACCCTGCTTACGCATATCGTCAATACCCTTCTGGATCAGATGGATGTCGATGCGCCCGCCCGCAGCTTTGACGCCGTCCGGTAATCAAGCGCTCCATGCTCCCGCTCTTCCGGCCAAAACCGAAACCCCCGTTTGGCCGGAGGAGCGGGACTTTTTTGCTGAAGACGTCCGCGGCGATTGTCCGGTAACGCAACGTCGCGTATTTCACGGCGGATATTCCTTAACAATTTCAATAAAAACAAGCTCGTTTGCAGAACGGTTTGATCGAAAGTCTGAAATGATCGCTTTTTGAGAACGGTGTATAATGGGAAGAAAGCAGCATCAGTTCGGCAAAAAGGAAAATTCCAGCTTTCGAAGGGTGATGGCGAATGAAGCGAATCCGGTATAACGACACGACATTGCGGGATGGGGAACAGGCGGCCGGCGTTTCGTTTACGAAGGAAGAGAAGTGCGAAATCGCGCGCCTTCTCGCGGAAGCGGGCGTGGAGCAGATTGAAGCCGGGATACCCGCGATGGGACCGGAAGAAGAAGAGGCGATCCGCAGCATCGTCGAAATGGACCTTCCGCTTACCGTTTCCACCTGGAACCGGGCGGTTGCGTCGGACATCGACGCTTCTTTGCGCACGGGGGCCAAATGGGCGCATCTGACACTGCCGGCCTCGGAGCTTCACATCCGGGATAAGCTGGGCCTGACCAAGTCGGGCGCGTTCGATATGATCCGCAAGGCGGCGGACTATGCGATGAGCAAAGGCATGACCGTATCGGTCGGCCTGGAGGATGCCTCGCGGGCGGACTCGTCCTTCCTGGCGAACGTCATCTGCAAGCTGCACGAAGAAGGCGTCCGGCGGTTCCGGTATGCCGACACCGTGTCCGTCTTGACGCCGAAGACGGCAGAGGAGCGGATCCGGTCGCTCGTCGATGCCTGTCCGCTCGATGTGGAGCTGGAATTTCACGGCCACAACGATTTTGGCCTTGCGACCGCCAACACGCTGGCGGCGCTCGCGGCCGGCGCTGCCATCGCCAGCACGACGGTGACCGGGCTCGGCGAACGGGCGGGCAACGCCGCGATGGAAGAGGTGTCGATGGCCTGGCGGCATTTGCACGAAGGCTTCGACCGGCTGCGCCCCGAGCTGTTCCAGCCGCTCGCCGATTACGTCAGCCGGGCGTCCGGCCGCCATCTGGCTGCGGCGAAGCCGATCGTCGGCCCGCTGGTATACGCGCACGAATCGGGCATTCACGTGGACGGCCTGCTCAAGAACCGCACGGTGTACCAATGCTTCGAGCCGGAGGAGATCAACCGGGAGCATCTGTTCCTGATCGGCAAGCACTCCGGGATGCATTCCCTGGAGCATGTGCTGTGCCAGGCCGGTATCGATCTGAGCCGCGGCTGCGGCGAGGAGCTGCTCAAGCGGGTCCGCCGCGAAGCCGAGCTGCGCAAGCGCCCGATCGAGCCGGGCGAAGTGGCCGACATGGCGCGGGAGCTGGCGATGAAAAACTGATGTTTGCAGCGCTTCGGCACGATGCGGAGCGCGCGGAAGCTGCCTTCGGGGGGAAACCCCCGAAGGCTTTTTTGCTTTGGACGGAAAGAGGGAAGGCGAGAAAACCGCAAATCGCTCATAGCTATGTCATATATTTACAAGGCAGAAAATGGCAGGTTGTACTACAATAGAGACGGATTATCCTGACGAATGGACAAAAGCGACCGCATTTGAAGGCCATCTGGCCATCCCGCACCCCTGTTTTTAAGCTGAATGTCCGGCCGGAAGGAAGCGGGCGTACCGGTGAGCGCCACGAATTGCGATCCATTCGAAGGAGGCTGAATAATGATCAACGTCGTGTTGGCCGAATCGCAAAAAATTATGCGGCATGGGATGAAGCTGATTTTGGAGCAAGACCCCGAAATCCGCGTCATCGGCGCTGCGCCGACTTTGGAATCGGCATATGCGCAGTACGAATCCCAGGCCCCGGATGTCCTTGTATTTAACGCGGAGCTCGCAGCGGGAATGGAGCCGGGCGGCTGGATGGCGCTCTGGCCCGGAGTAAAGACGGTTCTGATCACCGACGGCCGGGACGGGGAAGGCATTGCCTGGGCCATCCGCCGAGGCGCTTCGGGGTGTGTGTACCGGGAAATCGACCCCGCCGAGCTGGTAATGGCGGTAAAAGCTGTGGCGATGGGACTAAGCGTCATGCAGTGCGACACGCTCCTGAGCGTGGTCCGTTATATGAACGGCCGCGGCGCGGGGGAAGGAGAACGCAAAGACCCCGCCGTTTCTTTGACCAGGCGCGAGATCGACGTCGTGCGGGAGGTGATGAACGGGAAGGAAAACCGGGAGATCGCCCAGAGCCTGTATTTGTCGGAGGGAACCGTAAAGAACACCATTTCCTCCATTCTAAAGAAGCTGAACCTGAAAACCCGCGTACAGCTTGCGATTTTCGCTGTCCGCAATGACATTGGAGCGTGATTGCCGCGGCGTGTATGCGAATGGAAGAGCGCGGCCGCCCGGCGGCTGCCTGGCTGGAAGCATAAAAAGAGGGACGCTTGGCGCGGGCCGACAGGCCGGTGCGCAGTGAAAAAAGAGTAGATTTCGGGACGCAAGGCCAGAACTATTGGCCTTGTGTCCTTTTTTTTCGCCGGTTTTGGTAACCGGCGAATCGGGACATCGGGAGACACGGCATCTGTGAGGGCCATGGGGAAATGAGGTAACGTTTAATCCATCAGCATGAAACGCGTTTATTCGGCAGGATCGGCATATGCGGGAAGGAGCGAAGCGAAAGATGGACATTCAGGACAAAATTTGCGAAATCGTGGCGATGGTGTTCCGGGTAGACCCCGAGAGCGTTAAGAACCGGCCGGCCGGAGAACCGCTCGGGCCGCTTGGACTGGACTCGCTGAATTGCATGGACATCGTGGTCAACCTGGAGGAAGAGTTTTTCATTGTGTTTCAGGATGAGGAGCTTTTGCTGGACAGCCTGAACACGGTCGAAAAGCTGCGGGCCATCGTGGAGGCCAAGCTGGCTCCGGTTTCGTCGGGAGGCGCTTGAAACGATGGCGATCATTGAGGCGGAAGAACTGGTCAAGGAATACAAGGTAAGCGTTCGCGCCAAAGGCTTGGGAGGCGCGCTCAAAAGCCTGCTGCTGCCCGAGCACCGCTTGGTTCGCGCGGTGGACGGGGTTAATTTTGCCATTGAAAAGGGCGAAACCGTCGGTTTTATCGGTCCGAACGGAGCCGGCAAATCGACCACGGTCAAGATGCTGACCGGGATTCTGGCGCCTTCCTCGGGCCGCATCCGGGTATGCGGCATGGTCCCCCAAAAGGACCGCAAGCGAATCGCGGCCCGCATGGGCGTTGTCTTCGGACAGAAAACCCAGCTGTGGTGGGACCTTCCGGTGGCCGACACCTTTGATCTTCTCAAGTACCTGTACAAAATCCCGCCGGACACTTACAAGCGTAATCTGGACCTGTTTGGCGATCTGCTGGGTTTGGGCGACTTTGTCAAAACGCCGGTGCGCCAGCTCAGCCTTGGGCAAAAGATGCGTGCGGATATCGCGGCGGCGCTTCTCCATGACCCGGAGATCATCTTCTTTGACGAGCCGACGATCGGGCTAGATGTCGTAGCCAAGGAGAAAATCCGGGAGTTTCTGCGCTATGTGAACCGGGAGAAGAACACGACGATGCTGTTCACCACTCATGACATGGCGGATATCGAGCAGACGTGCCGGCGGCTCATCATCATCGACCACGGCAGCAAAGTGTACGACGGAACCGTTGACGAGATCAAGCGGAATTACGGGCAGGAGCGGGTGCTGGCGGTGGAATTCGCCGAGAAGGTGGATTCGCTTCAGCTGCCGGGCGTGGACGCTTCGGCCGGGGAAGGAAACCGCTGGCTGCTTCGCTTCCGCCGGGAGGAGTTTGCGGTGTCGCAGCTCATTCACCGGCTGGAGCAAAGTTACGCCATCGTCGATCTGACCGTCCAGGAGCCCGGCATCGAGGGGCTGATTCGGGAAATTTACCTCGGGGGGATTCGCGTTGAGCCGAGCCTATCTGGCGTTTGCTAGAAAATCGTTTCAGAACAACCTGATGTACCGGGCTGAATGCCTGGCCGGGATTCTGAACGCAGTCGTTATGATTTTTGTGAACATTGCCATCTGGCGGGCGATTTACGAGGAGGAAGGCGCGCTTTCCGGGGTGCAGTTCAAGATGATGGCTACTTATGTCATCCTGTCGTTCCTGCTTCAGACGCTGTACGCGATGGATGAGTATTTTATCGAGGTGAAGGTGCGCACGGGCCTGATTTCCACGGATCTGCTGAAGCCGGTCAGCTTCCGGTTGATGGTGCTCGCCAACACGCTCGGGACGCTTGCGTTCCGGCTGCTTGTGCAGCTCAGTCCGGCGCTCGTGGTTTCGATCCTCTTTTTCCATATGCTGCCGCCGTTTTCCTGGACGATGTTCGCGTATTTTCTGATCAGCGCGGCGCTCGGCTACGCGGTGCTGTACAGCCTGAATTTCCTTATCTGGATCAGCTCGTTCTGGTTTTACTGGACCTTCAGCCTGGTTACGATCAAGGACGCCGCCGTGCTGATTTTCTCCGGTGCGCTGATCCCGGTCTGGTTTATGCCCGGGCCGCTGGCCGACTTCGTGCAGGCGACGCCGTTTGCCGCCATCTATTCCACGCCGATTCAGATCTACCTGGGCATGATTCCCCAAGACGAAATTTTCGCGGGTATGCTCCGGCAGGGCGTCTGGGTGCTGGTGCTGGGGCTCGCCGGGTCGCTCATCTGGCGCGCGGCCGCCAAAAAACTGACGGTGCAGGGGGGATGAGCATGCAGCCGCATACGTTCCGGGAAAAGGCGGAGCTGTTTTTTCGGTATTCGCGGCTCAGCCTCAAGATGGCGCTCGAATACAAGCTGAACCGGAGTCTGGTGGCCCTCGCCATCTTTTGCCGGGAAATGATCAGCGTGGCCGTGATGTTCTTGATTCTGCTGCGGTTTTTGCATATTCGCGGCTGGGATTTGCAGGAGCTGATGTTTTTGTACAGCTTTTTGTTTCTCAGCTACAGCCTGTTTGTGTTTCTCTTTGCGGGCATCCGGGATTTTGACGCGATGGTGCATTCGGGCGAATTTGACCGGGTGCTGACGCGGCCCGCCGGCCTGATGTTCCAGATTATCGCCGCGCGGATCGATTTTTCGGCGACGCTCGGGCACGGGGTGGTGGGCGTGCTGCTGTTCCTGAATACCGCGTTTTCCGTGGGAATTGACTGGACCTGGCGGAACGGCGTGTATTACGTTCTTGTGCTGCTGGGCGGCACGCTGATCCAGGCGTCGCTTTTTCTGCTGTCGGCCTGCTTCAGCTTCTGGGCGGTCAAGACGGAAAACCTGCGCAATCTGCTGTTCTTCAACGCCCGGCGGATCGCGGGATACCCGGTTACCTTTTACCCCGTGCTGATCCAGAAGCTGCTGATCTTTTTGCTGCCCTTTTCGTTCGTCAACTTTTTTCCGGCCCAGTTCTTTCTGCGCAAAAGCGACCTGGCTCCCTTCTGGGAGGGGTACCTGTACCTGACTCCGGCGGTCGGCCTGCTCCTGTTCGGGACGGTGTATCTGATTTGGCGCAAGGGGGTCAGCCGCTACACGAGCACCGGCAATTCCATGTACGGTTAACATGCAGGGCTTAAAACCGGACCTGGTCCGGGAGGGGGTTCTATGAAAACGACGCCAACCAAACGCTCGTACGCCAATGTCGCGGTGCTGGCCGTTCTTCTGCTCGGAGGGCTTGCTTACCTGACCTTCCGGTTCGCGCCGCTTGACGACTGGAAACTGAGGCTGGGCATTTACGACAACAAGCTCGCGGTGATCAGCACGGCCGACATCCACGGCAATCTGGTCTACAACGAAGCAAACGGCGGGTATTACACGCTGGACGAGGTCAATGTCGAGATGGGCATGCCTCTCCTAAAAGGGGTGGCGGACGAAATCCGGGCGCGCAACAAAAACGCCCTGTTTCTGGACAGCGGGGACATGCTCCACGGCACCAACGAAGCCAACATCGAAGAGGCCAAAGGGATCGTCGAGGCGGCGCGGCTGATGGGGTACGACGCGATGACCGCAGGCAACCACGATTTCGACTTCGGCTTCAAGCGGCTGCTTGAGGTTAAAGACGAGCTGAACTTTCCGGTTTTGTCGGGCAACACCCTGTACAAAGGAGAGGCGGCGTTCCCTTCTTACATCATCAAGGAAATGGACGGCTTGAAGGTGGGCATTTTCGGACTGACCGTGCCCGAATCGCTGTCCAACATGAACATCTTCGGCGAAACGGATGTGGCCTTCCAGGAGCCGGTCGAGCGGGCCCGGGAAATCGTGGAGGAGCTCAAAAAGCAAAACGTCGACACGATTCTGTTCCTGTCGCATTTGGGCGACGACCGGGACAAGGAGCTCGTCCGGCAGGTGCCGGGCATCGACCTGGTGCTTTGCGGCCACCATCACTGGCTGTACAAGAAGGCGGAAAAGGTCGGGGACACCTATCTGGTCGAGGCGGGCTCCTACAGCACTCACGTCGGTTTGGCGGAAATGTACTTCAAGGACGGCCGGCTCAAAAAAGTGGCCTGGTCCCTGCACCAGACGAAAAACCGGTCCAAGGCCGACAAGGCGGTGGCGGAGGTCGCGGAAAAGTACCACGCGCTTGCGCTGGAGAGCGGCAAGCAGGTGGTCGGATCGTCCCGGGTGGACCTTGACGGCATGCGCACGCATGTGCGGACGCAGGAGACGAATCTCGCCAATCTGATCACGGACGCGATGCGGTGGGAAGGGAAGGCCGACCTGGCCCTCCTGAACGGAGGAGGCATCCGGGAGAGCATCCCGAAGGGGCAAATCAGTCTGTACGATGTCGGCCGGCCGCTGCCGTTTGTCAATTCCCTGATTACCGTGGAGATGAAAGGGGAGCGGGTGTACGAGGCCATCGAGCGCGGACTGCGGGCATGGCCCTACGGCTCCAGCAACGGGGGATTTTTGCAGGTGTCGGGCATCGCTTATACGTTTGACGGCTCCAAACCGGCCGGCGAACGGCTCGTCAGCGTGACCAGGGACGGGAAGCCGCTGGAGCGGGAGAAGCTCTACAAGGTGGCCACCAATGATTATCTGGCGGCGGGCGGAGACGAATTCGAAGAGTTCCGGGATGCCCGGAAGCTGGGGAAAGGCGGCCTCCTGCGGGAGGTGCTCGCCAAGTACCTCCAGGAAAAGGGCGAGGTGGAGCCCGCCGAGGAAGGCCGCATTACGGCCATAAACGCAAGATACAAATAAAAGCCCGCATGGCGGGAGAAAGGCGGAGACCAATATGGACCGTCAGCAGGTGGAGCAACAGGTTTGCGGGATTATCGCCAGGATGGCGCCCTTGGCGGGCGGGGAAATCGATCCCGAAAAAGAGCTGCAAAGCGCATACGGCGTCGATTCGCTTGTGCTGGTCGAGCTTCTGGTGGAAATCGAGGAGGCGTTCGGCATTGTTTTCGACAGCAGCACGCTGACCGGCGAGTTTTTTTCCACGGCGCGCGCGATCACGGATTATGTGGCCGAGAAGCTGGAGGCGGCCTGAATGGATACCGGAGCTTCCGCCCGCGCCGGGCGCGCTGCCGTATCCGGGGTGCCCCGGTATTACCGGCCCTATGTCAACGACTGCTTCGCCAACGCTTACGGAGCGCTGCTGGCCCACAAAGGGGCGGACCCCGCGCTGGCGCTCGCCGATTACCTGAATTTCATGCACGACCCGGAAACGGGCTACATTGGAGTCAATTTTCTGAACCGGTACTCCGTTTCGGTGGAGTTTACCGAGGAGGAGCTGAACTCCTCGCTGGCCTACGGTTACTTTCCGGCAACTTCCGAGTATGCGGGAGAAGCGGAGTTGGCTCCCTGGACGGACTCTGCGCGGTTTCGCATCCGGCAGCATTTCCATGACGACGCCCGCGTGGCGGACGCCCGGCTCAAGGAGCGCCTCGAACGGGGGGAGCCGGTCATCGCGGTGGTCGATCTGTTCGAAATTCCGTACCACCGCGCCTACCGCAAGGAGCACGGCCTTCATGCCGTGGTTGTGACCGGGTATGACGTGGAAAGGGCCGAATACGAAGCGTTCGACAAATACGCATTGTCGAGCAGCGATTTTGACGGCACGCTGCCGGCGGCGCAGGTTCTCGCCGGCCGCTCCGCGGTTTGCGAAAGCGCCAATCCGATGACGGGCGTCATCCGCCGGCCGATCCGCAATCTGTGGATGGAGCTGGATGTGGCACCCGGCTTCCGGCTGACGGAGGAGCCGGCATTGCGGCTGATCCGCCATAGCGCGGAGCGCATGCAGGCACGGGAGGCCGTGCATGGCCGCCTCTGCGGCCTGGCGGCGCTTGAAGCTTTTATCGGCCGCCTGACCCGCCTGGCCGGCCGGACGCCGGACGATGCCGACAAAGCGCGCTTTCGGGTCTACTACAACATGGCGCTCAAATCGGTCGCCCGGCAGCGCAAACGGTTTGCGGCGTTTCTGGAAGCAGCCGCTCCGGCCTTCGGCTGGGACGAGCTTCGCCCTCTGGTAAGCCTGCTGGAACGGGCGGCGGTCCACCACGATATTGCAGCCAATCTGGCGCTCAAGTTCGGCATTACCGGAAAGCCGGCCTTGCTTGGCGAAATGGCCGGGAAGCTTGTGCAGGCGGCGCAGGAGGAGGAGGCGGTTGTCGCCGGACTGGAAGCGTTCGCGGAGCGGGCGGTTGAACGGCCAAACGCCCGGGGCTGGCGGTAAAAACGGGATCAAAGGAGGAAGGATCTATGCGGCAAGCGGAATCGCCCTGGCGGCTGTTTGAAGAAAGCTGCGAAGCCTACGGTGCCTCGCCGCTATTGATTTACAACGATACGGCCTACAGCTACGCGGAGATGCACCGCCGGGCGCTGGCCTTTGAAGCGCTGATAAGCGAATGGGACTTTACGATGGGCGGGGTGTATCTGCCCAACTGCCCGGCCTTTCTGACCGGGATGCTCGGCCTGAACCGGGCGGGCAAGCCCTTTGTCTCTTTGTCCTATCAGTTCAAGGGCATGGCGCTTATCGAGCTGCTAGATTATGCGGATGTGGAGCTGCTGATTACCGACGCGAAGGGCTGGGAGGCCATCCGCGACCGGGCCGGCCTGCTGAACCTTCGCGTGGTGCTGGAGCTCCAGCCCGATGAATCGTTCCGGGTGCGCGAGCTGCCGGGCAAAGGCAGGCGCGATCTTCCGGGAATCCGCCCGGACACCTTCGGCATCTGCTTTACGTCCGGCTCGACCTCGCGGCCGAAGGGCATTCTGCTCTCCAACCGGGCGGTGGCCGGAAACGCCGTCGCCATCGCCGAGCGGCTTGGCTTCGGCGAAGGCGAGCGCACCATACTGCCGCGGTCGCTTGCCCAGGCAAGCCCCATCGCAGGCGATGTGTTTATGGCCGTCAGCCGGGGCGGCGCCGTTATTTTGCTGAACAACGTGTTTCATCCGGCGATTTTCCTGAAGGCGATCGAAGCCCACAAGGCCAACCAGTTTTACATTGTGCGCACAATGCTTCTGCAAATGCTGGAGTACCCCCGGCTTGCCGATTACGATCTGAGCTCCGTCAAGCGCATTCTGATCGGTGGAATGATTAACCCGCTCGGCATTTACCAGGCGGCGGCGCGGGCGGTTCCGAACGCACGGCTCTACAACGCTTACGGCGCTTCGGAAGCGGTCGCGCGGGTGACGCTGGGCGAGCACGAGGATGTCGTCGCGCGGCCCTGCGTCATCGGCAAGCCGATTCGCGGCTGCCGGATCCGCATTCTGCGCGAGGACGGGAGCGAGGCGGCTCCCGGCGAAACCGGCGAGCTTTACGTTCAAAGCGATTATGTGATGGACGGCTACTACAAGCAGGAGGAGCAGACCCGGGAGGTTTTGACGCCTCACGGCCTGCGCGTAAAAGACATTGGCTACCAGGACGAGGAAGGCCGGTATTATGTGCTGAGCCGCTGCGATGACATGATCATGCAGGGCGGGAGCCGGGCTTATCCGGTGGACATCGAGGAAGTGCTGCTGCGGCACCCGGCCGTGAACGAAACGGTCGTCATGGGCGTGGAGGACCGGAAGCTGGGCCAGCGGATTGTGGCGTTTGTCTGCCTGCGGCCGGGAGCGGAGGCGGCGGAAACCGATGAAGCGGCGCTGTACCGCTGGTGCAGCGCGGAGCTGGAGGACCGCAAGGTGCCGAAGGAAATCCACATCGTGGACAGCCTGCCGCGAAACGTAATCGGAAAAATCAACAAGCATGAGGTGCGCGAAACATACAGCGAATTGATTAAAGGAGGCCTCTGATGAACCGGGAACAATTGACGGCGGAACGGCAGCTGGTGCTGCTCGCATCGGTGGAAATGGACGACAGGCACAAGGACAAGCTGGAGGCGCTGCTGGCGGAGCGGCTGGATTGGAGCGAAATCGTCTACCAGATGATCACGCACCGCACGCTGAACATGCTGACACACAACCTGAAAAAATTCGGTGTTTTCGAGGAGCTGGAGGGCGAGCTGAAGCGGGTGCTGAACCTGCAGTGGGCCGCTTACGGCGAGCGGAACCGGTTTTACGCCGGGAAGCTGACGGAGGTGCTGCGCGCCTTTGCCGAGCGGGGCCTGATCCTGACGGTGTTGAAAGGGAATCTGCTCGTAAATACGGTGTATCCTGCGCTGGAAACGCGCTCCTTCAACGATCTGGATTTTCTGATGCAGCTGTCCGACGTGAACGGGGTGACCGAGGCGCTGGAAAGCCTCGGGTACGTGCAGGGCGAATACGACGCCCGGCGCCATGAAATTCACGTTTCCTCGCGAAAAGCGAAGATGGTCCATCAGATGACGACCCACGAAATTCAGGAATTCATTCAGCTTTTCGACAACCCGTTTGCGTCCGCCGTAGAGGTGGACATTAATCACGACATTCTGTGGCGCGGCAATTGTCCCTACAAGGTGCCGACCCCGGAGCTGATCGGGCGGGCGGTTCCGATCGAGCTGCACGGGGCGCCCGGCTACCGGCTGGACCATGCCGACAACATCATCCAGCTGTGCTGCCACTTGTACAAGGAAGCGACCGTGATGGTCTGGATTACGAGCCTGAAGGACCTGAAGCTGTACAAATTCGCCGACCTGTACATGTACCTTCGCAAATTCGCGGACGAAATCGACTGGAACGCGCTGCTTGAGCGTGTAAAAGGCTACGGGCTGGAAAAGGTTGTGTATTACAATTTCCATTACCTCGGGATGCTCTTTGACCGGCTGGTGCCGGAGGAGGCGCTGCTTGCGCTCCGTCCGGAGGACCTCGCCTACCTGGATCAGTACGGGGTGGAAAACGAAGAACCGGCCACCTGGTCGTACGATTTCTTTACCCGGCTGTTCGACGTCAACCGGATATTGGCCGTAGACGAAAAGCAGGCCGAGGGCTTTCGCCGGTTCCAGGCGGTGAAGGCGGACCGGTAAAGGGGGAGGGACCAATGGTTCAACCAAACCGTGAACAGGTGGCGGTCCTCTGCTCGGGTTTCGGGCTGGGTCTGTACGTGCCCGGCCTGCTGCTGGCCCGCCGGCTGGAGCTGCTGGGCTGGCAGGCCGATGTCTTCGTGTTCGAGACGCTGATCGCGCCGGAAAAGCAAGCGGGCATCCTCCGCAGCAAACAGGCGTGCCACCGGAGCTTTTCGGTGGCGAAAATGTCCGCGCGCATGCAGGTGGACATCTCCAAAAGCGTCGATGCCGCGGCGGCGGAACGATTGCTAGCCGGCTGGGCTGCCGAGGGCAGACGGCGTTTCCTGCTGCTGTCCGGCCATTGGCTTCACCTGCTGGACCAATACCGGGAGGCGCTTTATCCCGCCGAGGTGGAGGCGGACATTGTCTATGTGGACGGAAGCCTGCCGCCTTCCTGGGAGAGCGTCCGCCACTACCGCCCGGATTATGCGGCGGGCTTCGGGGAAATCCGGATGTATGACGCGGACGGCCGCAAGCTGCTGCACCCGCTGTGGGCGGGGATCGAGGAGCCGCTTCCTTATCGGGAGCGCGACGACCGTTATGTGCTGCATGGCGGAGGCTGGGGAATGGGCACGTACCGGGAGAAAATTCCCGAGCTGCACGGCCGTGGCCTGGCCTTGGACCTGGTGGCCTACGAGGCGGAGGAAGAGCGGGAAGCCGGGCCGGACGACCGCGTGTTCCGTACCGACCCGGACTGGTATCCGTGGCGGCGCGATGCGCAGGGCCGGTTTACATTCCCGCCTTTTGGCGAATGGCGGAACGGAGCGCCGCTCGGCTACCGGACGGGCGGCGACTGCCACGAGCTGCTCCGGCTGT
Organism: Gorillibacterium sp. sgz306347; assembly: GCF_059735245.1. NCBI lineage: Bacteria > Bacillati > Bacillota > Bacilli > Caryophanales > Paenibacillaceae > Gorillibacterium > Gorillibacterium sp. sgz306347. Next base: position 47,384 of record NZ_JCAPET010000002.1, on the reverse strand, counting down.
CGGGGAGGGCGAAAGCGATCATCGGCAAGCCGGGAGCCGGAACCATGATCGATTCGTTCGCTTCGGCTACGCCGCTGATTATGCTGGAGCCTTTTGGCAGCCACGAGGAGCGGAATACGGAGCTTTGGGAAGCGCTCGGCTTCGGCGTCCGGTACGAGGTCTGGCGTGAAAGCGGCTTTTCGGCGGAGCTGCCGGCCCGCCTGCATGCCAACCTGCTCGCGGCCCGGACCGGGCCGCTCGACGTAGGCGCCGCCTACGCGTCCAAAGCTCTGGCGGGAACGAAAGCAAGCGCCGCGCGGAGCTGAGCGCGCCGGGCGGGTGCGACAAAGCCGGGAGGGATGGTTCGTGAAAAAAACGGGCAAAGCCGCCCGACCCGCAGAGGGAATTCTGATCGTATACGAAGGCATCAGCGGCTCCGGCAAAAGCGAGGGCATCCGGCGGCTGCGCCTTCTGCTGGAAGCGGAAGGGGCGGAGGTGCGGACCGTGGAATGGAACGCCAACCGGTTTCTGCGGCGCTTGACGGTTAGGATTGACCGCCTCCGCCTGATGTCTCCGCGCCTGTACAGCCTGCTGCAGTGGATCGGGTTTCTCGGCAGCTACCGCCGGGCCATCCGCCCGGAGCTGCGGCGAAACCGCATTGTGCTGGCCGACCGGTACGTTTACACGGGGCTGGTCCGGGATTCGGCCAACGGCGCGCCGGGCGGCATCGGAAGAAAATGCGGCCGGGCCGTCCGGCGGCCGGACCTGGTCGTTTTTTTCGACACCCCGCCGCCGGTATGCCATGAGCGGATCGCGGCGAGAGGGAAGGCGCTTTACCATCCGAGCCGCAGGCACCGGGAAGCCGCCTGCCCGGCGACGGAGCTGGCCTATCTTGAGCAAATGAGGCTTTGCTACCTCCGTTTGCTGCGGGACAAAGCCCTTCTGGGGCCGGTCCCGGTGCACGTGGTCCGCGATCCGTCGGACCAGGCGATGGCCGATATGCTGGACCGTTTGCTTCGAGCGCTCGGCCGGGAAGCCGGCCGGGAAACGGCGGCAGCGGCGGCGTCCGCCGTGCGCCTGCCCTCGGAGGCCGACGGCTAAAGCCGTCTATTTCAATTGCTTCGAAGGAGGACACGCGATGGGGCTATGGGGTTACTTGGAGCGGATTCTCGTAACGCTGCATAATCCGGCGACGTTCGGCGCCGGCGAGCCGGCTTCGCTTTCCCGCTGGCTGGTGCGGGCGGCCGATAAAGACCCGGAAACGGAGTGGAATGAAAAGCCGTTTCTGGACGAGACGGCCCGGGTTTTGCTCGCCGCCGAGTCCAGCCTGCTTACCGGGCCGGAGCTGGAGGAAAACTGGCGCTTTTACAATTCCGATCTGACCGGCGTTTTTCAGGACGCAAACGCCCCGGCCAAGCTGTTCGGCCTGCGCCCGGGACGGTATCTGTACGCGCTGACCAATGTTTACGCTTTGGAAGAAACCGATGTCCTGTTCAACGTCATCACCTATCTGCCGTCTCCGCTGCGGCTTTGGGTGAACGGAGAGCCCGCTATTCTGGGCAGCCCGGATTATGTGACCAAGGATCTGCTGCTCGGTGCACGTCTGCGGAAGGGGAACAACCCGGTGCTGGCGGAGCTGCCGCTTTTTCCCGAGCCTCCGCTCACGGCACGGGAATTCCTGGTGCGCCTGCAGCCGTTGGATCGGCTGACGGGCGGCAGGGAGCGCTATGAGTACCTGGATACGGAGCGGCTTGCCCGGATGCGCAGGCAGCTGGTCATTTACCCGGAAAGCTGGCGGGCCGATCCCGGCGGCGAGCTGCGTTTTGCCGTGCTGCCGCGTTTTTTGGGCGGTTTGGCGGAGACGGGCCGAAAAGCGGCGGGAGAGGAAAAGCCGAAGGCGCGCGAAGCGGAGATGAAGCTGCGGCAGGGTGCGGCGGAGTTCGGCGGAGAAGAGGCGGAGGTTGAGCTGCAAACGGCGTCGGGCGAATGCCTGGCCCGGGTCCGCGTACCGGTCGGCCGCGCCGCCGTGCTGCGCGTTCCCGGAAACGCCGCCGGCGTTCTGGCGCTTGCGGCAAAATCACCCGTTTCCGGAAGGACCGCCAAGCGGGTCCTGCTGTTCGCGGGCGATTGGGAGACGAAACGTCCGGCGCTGCTGGCCGCCTCCGCCGCCTCGGACCTTCTGCGCGGGGAAGAAAAGCTGGCGTTCCGCGAGGTGCTGGAGCTTCCCGGGAACTTTCGCTCGCTGAACCAGCACATTCCATGCGATACGCGGGAAATCGTTCTGGGCCAAACGGCCGGACTGGCCGATCGGCTTGGACGCCGGGCGGAGGACCCGCCGCTTGGAAAAGCGCCGATTGACGGGCCCCGCCGTGAAATCCGGAGCGTGTCCCGGGAAACCGGAGACGGCAATGTGACCTATTCCGTCATTTTGCCAAAGGACTATAACCCCGACAACCGCTATCCCGGCGTTTTTTATTTTCATGACGCGCAGGCCCGCGGCTTTCCCGTCGACCTGCCGTGGATCAAGGAACTGGAGAACACGCAGGCCGTCATCGTGCAACTGGTCGGCATCGGCCGTCCAAACTACACGGACGATATCCGGGTGGTCCGAACGATTTCCCGGATCGCGGAGGAATGGAGGCTGGACCGGGGCCGGCTGTACGCCATCGGCTTTTGCGCCGGGACCCACAAAGCCTACCGGACCGCGTTTGCCATGCCCGATCTGTTTGCGGGTCTTGCCAATGTGTCCGGGGAGATCGCGCTGAATATTCACAACCCCGAATACGCCTGGCTGGATAACCTCGGGGAGCTGCCGGTGCTGGCCGTGTGCGGCTTTGAGAACTGGTTTTTCAACACCACGCGTTTTCTCGACTTGCTCCGCCGGCTTCCGGACGCCCGCGTATCCGTCTACAGCGGCTTTATGCACAACGAGCTGAACACCCTGCACAATTCCCGGGAGCTGATGCACCGGCTGCTCTCCCGGGCAAAGGGGCGTTATCCGCAGCGTGTCGCTTTCACACCGCCCGATCCCTGCTTCGTCAAATCGCATTGGCTGCAAATCCTGGAGCTGGCTTCTCCCGGCGAGCCGACCTATGCCGGAGCAGAGGTGCATTCGCCGGAGAGGGTGCGCGTCGAATCGAGAAACGTCACCCGGCTGCTTCTTATGCTGAACCGGAGGGAGCTGATGCTGGACCGGGAAATCGAGCTGACCGGGGACGGCGTTTCGGCCCGGGTGTCTCTCTCCGAGTACACCCGGATCGAGCTGGAAGCCTCGGAGAACGGCATGAGGCTTGCTGCGGCGGAGCCGGTCACGTCGAAAGCATTCCGCGAATGGTACGACGCGGTTCCTGTCGACGAACGGCAGCTGGGCATCAAGCGGGTGTATCTGGAACGCGCCGTTCTGGCGCGTCCGGCCGTCAAAAGCCCGCTTTCGGCCAAGCTCGCTTACTTGCTGCAAAATCCGATCCGCGACCGCTATATTTCCTACCGGTACGAAGCGGTTCGGGAAACCGATCTGGGCGCCGAAGGCCGGCTGCTGTCCGCCGGTGCAAACCTGATTGTCGCTGCGGATGTGCGCCGCCCAAGCGAATTGCAGCGCCGGCTGCTGGAAGCGGCGGGAATCGCGGCGGATGCAGCGGGCATCCGTTTCCGGGGGGACGGGGCCGCCGGCGAATTCTTTGCGCTTCTTGCCGTGGCGCACCCGTTTGATCCCGGCAGGCGGCTGCTTGCCGCCCTTTACAACAACGACCGTATGGATGACGAAATCGTCGCTTTGCTGAACGGCTTCGACAGCAATCCGCTGTTTTGCCGCGACGGTATTCTTTATCACGATGGGAAGGCGCGGCCGTTCGCGTGCGAAACGGGAACGCTTGCCCCGACAGGAGGAGTTCTATGAACCCGGAACTGCTGCAAGAAGTCCCGCCGCGGAAGCGGACGGAGACCGGCGGCATGGACGACAGCCGGCTGCAAAGGCTGGCCGAGCGGTACGGCACGCCGTTGTATGCGTACGACGGAGAAAAAGCGGAGGAGCAGTACCGTTTGCTGAAGAGCTGCCTGCCCGCGGAGTTCGAAGTGTTTTATTCGGTCAAATGCAATCCCCTGCTCGGCGTTTGCCAACTGCTGAGGAAGCTTGGGAGCTCCGCCGAGGTGGCGTCGGCCGCCGAGCTGCGCATCGCCCTGGCGGCGGGTTATGCGCCGGAAAACATCATCTGGACAAGTCCGGGAAAAACCCGCGGCGAACTGGCGGAGGCCGTAGAACACGGCCTTTACAGCGTCAACGTGGAGTCCGTCGAGGAGGCCCGCCTGCTGAGCGGGATCGCGGCCGAAAAAGGCCGGACCGTCCGGGCAGCGCTGCGCGTCAACCCGGATTTCCATCCGGCGGGAGCGGGGCTGCGCATGACGGGCGTGCCGACGCCGTTTGGTGTTGACAGCGCGCAGGCGGCCGAGGTGCTGCGTGAAATGGCCTCGCTGCCGGGGCTTTTGCTGACCGGTCTGCACGTATTTACCGGCTCGCAGGTGCTGGACGCGAGCATTATCGCAAGTACGATGGAAGCCATTTTGCAGCTGGCGCTGGATTTGGCGGAAGCGGGACAGTTTAACCTTCAGTTTCTTGACCTGGGCGGGGGGTTCGGCGTTCCGTATTTTCCCGGCGAAAGCGCCCTGGATACGGACAAGCTGCGGGAGGAGCTGACGGCGGCATGGAGCCGGTTCGCCCCGCAGCTTGCGGGCGTGCGCATCGGCGTGGAGAGCGGACGGTTTTTGCTGGCGGAGGCGGGCACTTATCTGACGGAGGTGCTCTATGTCAAAAGCTGCCGCGGCGTGAAATTCGCCGTTTGCGACGGGGGGTCCAACCAGCATGCCGCCAGCGCGTTTCTCGGCCGGTACGTCCGCAATAATTTTCCGATGCGGCTGATTCCCCGCGAAGCGCCGGTTGCCGGAACGATGAAGGCCGCCGGAGCAATGGCCGACGGAGCCCCGGAAAGCGAGCCGGAGGAGATCAACGTGGTCGGGCCGCTGTGCACGCCGACGGATGTGATCGGCCAGAAGGTGCGGCTTGGCCCCGTCCGCCCGGGGGATCTGCTGGCGGTGGAGCGCTCGGGGGCGTACGGACTGACGCACAGCCCGGCGATGTTCCTCAGCCATCCGCTTCCGGCGGAAGTGATGGAATACCGCGGGGAGTCATTTGTTTTGCGGGAAAGGGGGGGAGCGGAGGATTACTTGCGCGGCCAGCAACCGCTGGACGGAAAGGAACCCTTCGCGTTGAAATGAAAGAGCCGTTTCACCTGATCCGGCTTTTGACCCGGGAGCGGGAAAAGGGCGTTCTTGTCTGGATGCTGAACATCGGGGCGGAAAAATATTGGAATCCCGTCTCTGCGGGCGTAACCGACCGGAGCGAGGACCGCATTGTCGGCCGGATGGAGGAAATGAATCTTCTGCTTTGCCGGACGCAGGATGTGCTGATCCTGCGCGAGCCGCCCGATCCGGCCTACCTCAACCGGCTTCGCGAGTGGGGCTTTGACATTCCCCGCATCCGGGTGCCCCAAAACAGCGATCCGCTTGCCCCTATTGCCGAGCTGCTGCTTGGCGACGACGAGCTGCTGGATGAGCTCTCCGCGCTTGCATCGGCGGAAGAACCGGTTTTCTTTGTCCCTTACGCGGTCACGAAGCTGGAAGAGCAAATCGCCGCCCGGTGCGGTCTTGCGCTTGCGGGGGCGCCGTCGGCGGTGAACGCGGCGGTAAACGACAAGATCGCCAACCGCGAGCTGGCCGAAGCCCTCGGTCTCCCCGTTTGCCGGGGAAGCATATGCGCCGGAACCGATGAAATCATGGCGGCTTACGAGCAATTGACCCGTCAACCTGCGGGTTTTGAGAAGGTCATCATCAAAGAACCTTACGGCGCGTCGGGCAAAGGCCTGTACGTGATCGAACGGGCGGAACAGCTGGCGGCGCTTCTGCCCCGGCTGAGCCGGGAGGCGCGCCGGCGCCCCGGCACCCGCTGGCTGGTGGAAGGCTGGTATCCGAAAAAGGACGATGTCAACTACCAGCTGTACATTTCCCCCGAGGGCAAAACGGAAGTGTTTTCGATCAAGCGGCAAATGCTGCGGGACACGGTTTACATTGGTTCCCGTTTCCCGGCGGAATGGGAGGGAGAAGAAGAAGCCCGGTATCGCCAATACGGCGAACGGATCGGAGAGCGCCTTTTCGCGCTCGGCTACACGGGCGTCGCCGGGGTGGATTCCATCATTTCCGAGGAAGGTGTCCTCTATCCCGTCATCGAGATCAACGGCCGGTTCACCTTGTCCACGTACATTTCTTTTTTGGGCCGCGTTCTTGGAGACGGGAAGGCCTGCATTTCCCGTTACTTCAAGCTTTCCGCGAGCCGCCCCTGGAGCTACGCCTCCCTTTGCGGCTGGCTGGAAGAGGAGGGACTGCTGTACCAACGCGACAAGGGGGAAGGCGTTCTGGTGTACACCTCCGGCACACTGCCCTCCGAAGCGGAAAAACCGGGGGACGGTTGCCCGGGCCGGCTGTTTGCAACCATCGTCGCGGACAACTGGGAGCGGGCGGACCGGCTGAACGAGCAGTTTGCGGATTGGGTGCGGGACAAAAGCGAAGCCGCAGGTGAAACCGGGGTTGGGGCGGCATATACTTGAATCACCCCGTCACATGCAAGAGGGTTTGGATCAAAATTGAGCGGGAAGTTTTCTGAAACCGCTGCGATGATTCACTTGTAACGCCCCCCGGCATGTTAACCGAAAAGCGCATCGTCAAAAAGCCTCCCGGCCGCCGCAAGCATGCGGGGCCGGGAGGCTTTTGATCGCTACGGTGTCAAACTTCCAGCTCCAGCTCGCCGGTCGTCGGGTCCTTCAGCCGGATTTTGGCGTCGAAGGCGGTGCCGTCCGGACGTTGGAATTTGAGCTTGCCGGTGGAGCCTTTGGCAAGGAGCGAGCGAGCCATCGTATCGGTCAGCGTCTTGCCGAGGCTTTCCTTCCATATGACGAACCGGCAGCCGCTTTTGTAATGGCTGCAGCCGTAGCCCTTGCGGCCGAGAAAGATCGTGCCGCCGCAGCCGGGGCGCGGACAGCTTCCGACGACGGTATACCCGCCGCCCGCGTCCGCCGAACCTGCGGGCTTAGCTTCCGCCTCCCGCTCGCCGGCGCCTGGACCGCCGCGTGCCGCTCTCGCGGCTCCGGTCTCGCTGTCCGCAGCTCCGCTTCCCGCAGCTCCGCTTCCCGCAGCCGCCCGGCCGGTCCGCCTCTGCGTCCCGCCGGCCGCTTTGCCCGCGCCCGCACCAGCACTCGCGCCCGCACCAGCACTCGCGCCCGCGCGTGCCGTCCGGCCGCCGCGTCCCCCGCGCCGGCCGCCTTCGGCTTCGCCGAATGCAGACCGGGCGGCGGGGGCCTGGCCGCGCACCTTGTCGACGATCACGCCGGCAAACTGCTTCACTTTGCCCATAAACGCTTCGTCGGATGCCTGGCCGCGCGAAATTTCCGTCAGCCGCCGCTCCCACTGGCCGGTCATCTCCGGCGAGGTGAGCAGATCGACGCCCGCGCCGCGGATCAGCTCGACCGCCATGCGGCCTTTTTGCGTGATCGCGATTCTCTTGCCCTGCATGTCCACGTAACCGACCTTTTTCAGCCGCTCGATGGTAGCGGCCCGGGTCGCCGGCGTGCCGAGGCCGGAATCCTTCATCGCTTCGCGCAGCTCGTCGTCCTCCACCTGCTTGCCCGCGCTTTCCATCGCTTTCAGCAGTGTGCCTTCCGTGTAGGGCTTGGGCGGCTGCGTTTCCTTCTCCTTCGCTTTCGCTTCCTCGCAGCGGACCGGCCGGTCCTTGTCCAGCACAAACGGCGCGGTGGTTTCAACCGTATCGTCGCTTCCGTCACTGTCTCCGCTATCCTTGCCGTCCGCCCCGTCGGTCTGCTTCTTGCGGCTGCCGCCGCGCGCCTTGCCCTGCTCCTGGCCGGCATACACGACCTTCCAGCCTTCCGAAACCAGCTCCTTCACGGTCGTTCGGAACGTTTCCCCTTCCGCCTCGGTCAGCACCGTGTGCACCTTGTATTCCGCCGCCGGGTAAAAATGCGCCAAAAACCGCCGGACCACCAGATCGTAGATCTTTTTCTCGTCGGGCGAAAGCCCCCCGCCGGGCTTCTTCAGCGTCGGCAAAATGGCATGGTGATCCTCAACCCGAGCGGGGTTGCAGACCGCCTTGTTGCCCTTGTGCACCAGGCTCCGGTTCGCGCCTGCCGCCAGCGCTTCGTATTCGGTGCTTTTGAGCATGTCCAGCGCCTTGTGCATATCCGGCAGGTTCTGCTCGGTGACATAGTTGGAGTTGGTCCGGGGGTACGAAATGACCTTGTGCTTCTCGTACAGCGCCTGGGCGACGTCCAGCGTCTTTTTGGCGGAAAACCCGTGCCTGGCGTTCGCCTCCCGCTGCAGGAGGGTCAGGTCGTAGAGTTTGAACGGGTACTCCCGCGTATCTTTTTTCTCATAGGAGGCGACCTTGCCGGGTTTTCCGTTCACCTTGGCGGCCAGCTCCTCCGCCTTTTTGGCATCCGTCAGCCGCTCCCCCCGCCAAAGGCCACGATAAAGCGTGTCGTCCTGGCGGAAAAACGCCTCCACCTCGTAAAACTTCGCCGACGTAAACGCCTCGATTTGCTTTTGCCGGTCGTAAATCAGCGCCAGGACGGGCGTTTGCACCCGGCCGACGGACAGCAGGACGTTGTGGCGGGTCGTAAACGCCCGCGAGCCGTTCATGCCGATCAGCCAGTCGGCTTCGCTGCGGGCCCGCGCCGCTTTTGTCAGGTTGTCGTATTCCGCGCCGCTTTTCAGCTCCGCGAAGCCGCGGCGGATCGTTTCGGCGGTCAGGTCGGAAATCCACAGCCGGTCGACCGGCTGCCGCAGCTTCAGGTGCTGGCGGATGTAATCGAAGATCAGCTGGCCTTCCCGTCCGGCGTCGCAGGCGTTGACGATCCGGTCGCAGCCCTTCGCCAGCTCTGCGATTACCTTGAGCTGGTCGCGGGTGCGGTATACCGGGATCAATTTGAACTTCTCCGGGATGATGGGGAGGTCGCCTATGCTCCATTTTTTGTAGCGGTCGTCGTATTTGTCCGGCTCCGCCAAGGTAATCAGGTGGCCGATGGCCCAGGTGATCACGTACCGCTCTCCTTCGAGATGGGTGCGTTTGTTCGCCGCTTTCGGCTCGATCGCCGCCGCGATGTTGCGCCCCATGTCCGGTTTTTCGGCAATCACCAACGTTTTCAAGCCGCTTCTCTCCCTGTCGTTTGATTTCTTTTACGAGTATAGCAGATTTGGAGGCAACTTTTTTGTTTTCCAAATCGTTGAATAATGATAGAATCGGAATGTCTGCGCGTTCGGCGCAATGGCTCCGGGCTTATTTTGTTTGTTTAAGGAGATGGTTTTCATCAAGGGCATGCAAGCAGTTCAGAAGTGGTCGAAGTATTTCATTTTTGTCATTCTTGCCGTGGCACTGTTTATGCGGTTGGATTATGTCACCAATTACGAATTCAAACCGGTTAAAAACGACCAACACTACTACACCCTGATGGCTCAGCAGCTGATCGAGGACGGGGTTTACGGCTATAAGGAAGAGGTCTCCAACGCCAAGGTGCCGCCCGGCTGGCCGCTGTTTATCGCCGGCGTGATGAAGGTGTTCGGCTACGGCGACGTCGAGAAGCTGCACGACATCATCCGCGTTTTCAACGCGATCCTGTCCATTGCCGGCGTCTGGTACATCTACCGGATCGGGGAGCGTTTGTTTAACCGCTGGACGGGACTATTGGCCGCGATTCTCATGACCATTTACGGCCCCAATATTTATGTAACCGGGCTGATTCTCTCGGAAAACCTGTTCCTGCCGTTTTTCATCGCGGCGCTTTATTACCAGGTGAGGATCATTCAGGAGAACAAAACGCGCGACCACATTATCGCCGGTGTGCTGGCCGCTGTGGCGACGCTCGCCCGGCCCAACACGATCATCATTACCATCGTTCCTTACCTGTTCCTTTGGGCGAAGCACCGCAAGCTGTTCCTGAAGCAGATTTTGTTCGGGGCGGGGGCGTTCTGCCTGCTCATGCTGCCTTGGTGGATCCGCAACCTGATCACGATGGACAAATTCATTTTGCTGTCGGAAGGCTCCGGCAACCCGTTCCTCGGCGGCACCGATCCGTACGGCAAAGTCCCGATCGACTGGAACACGGTCGACTACAGCCGCCAGACCGAGCTCGGGATGGAACGGCTGAAGGAAGGGCTGAAAACGGACCCGGGCTTGTGGATCCGCTGGTTCACGCTCGGCAAAATGAAGGCGATGTTCCTCAAGGGCATCTACTCCTACGAGTATTTTCTGCATTTGGGCTTCAAGCCTTGGGAATACGTGCTGCGCCTTTTGCACAAATTCCTGGTTTATGCCGGGATGCCGCTTGCGGCGGTTCTGCCGTTCATCCGCAAGCCGTATCGCTTTCTGGCGGTGCATTTCTTCATGTTCCTCGGCTTCTCGCTGCTCTTTATCCCGGTTACCCGTTATACGCTTGGCATGATGCCGCTTCTGATGCTGGTGGTCTGCGGCGCGTTTACGGATTTGATCGGGCTCTTCCTGAAGCGCCGGAACAGCGGGCTGTCTTTCCCGCAAAACGCGGGCAACCCGAACTAAAAGAGTACCGGAGTGTTTCGCAGATGCATCCGTTCGTTCCCTTTGGGAGCGGACGGATTTTTTGCTGCGTTTGCGGTGTGATGTGTTCGCTGTGTTGCTGCTTTTGCGCGTTTGCTGCGCTTGTTGCGTTTGCGGTAGTTGCTGCTTTTGCTGCATTTGCCGAGTTTTTTGCGTTGGCAGTGGTTGCTTTATTTGATGTGTTCGCTGTGCTGCTGCATTTGCGGTAGTTGCTGCTTTTGCTGCATTTGCTCAGTTTGTTGCGTTGGCTGTGGTTGCTTTATTTGATGTGTTCTCTATGCTGCTGCTTTTGCGCGTTTGCTGCGCTTGTTGCGTTTGTTGTGTTGGCTGTGTTGGGGTGAAGGGAACGTAATGACGGAGAAGGTGACGGTCGAAAAATTCTAACGGTTGCCAGCGGGCTTATTTCGCCAAAAACGAGGCTTTTCAAAATCTAACGGTTGCCACGGAGCTTATTTGACGATGAGAGGCCGCTTTTCCGGCTTTTGGAGGTGAATAAGCTCGCTCACAACCGTTAGAAATGGAAACAGGGTCTTTTTCGCCAAATAAGCTCTCCTGCAACCGTTAGAAATGTCCGCGCCGGATTGAAGAGGCTGTTGACGGCTTTTAGCTGAGCGAAAAGTACAAGCTGGGCGAAGAGCACAAGCCGAGCGAAGGACACAAGCCGAGAGGAGAGCCCAAGGCTGAGCGGAGGGTCAAGGCTAAGCGGAGAGCCAAGGCTGAGCGGAGGGTTGAAGCTGATCGGTGAGCCCAACGCTGAGCGTAGAACCCAACGCTGTGGGGGCGAATCCAAGTCGGCGGGAAATAGACGACAAGCGAGCGGAGCGCACAAGGTTGCGTAGAGTCGAGGCTAAGCGAAGAGCACAAGCCGAGCGGAGAGCCCAAGGCCGAGCGAGAAGCCCAAGGCTGACCGGAAGTCCAGAGCTGCGAGGAGCGCCCGCAATTGAGCATAGAGACCGAGCTTGGAAAAAGAAGCCAAAGCTGCGGCAAACGGCTGCAGATGATCGGAGCGCCGGGGCTTTAACCCCGCATCCGAAAAAGGTATGATGGAAGAAAAATAAGGTTGGACATAGGAGGATTGCAGCATGGGCCTGGAATCGTTACCTGACGGGGGAGAAAACGGTGCGGCGGGCAGCCCTGAGCTGGTCACGTTCGGCGAGTCGATGGCACTGTTTATGCCGACGGAAAGCAAGGGGATCGAATTTTCGCCTTATTTGAAGTCGCTTTTCGGAGGGGCGGAAACCAACGTGGCCATCGGGCTTTCCCGGCTTGGCCACCGGGCCGGCTGGTTCGGCCATCTGGGAGCCGACCCGCTCGGCCGCTCCATTCTCAAAAAGGTACGGGGCGAAGGCGTCGACGTTTCACGGGCGCGGCTTTCCGACCGGGGACCGACCGGGATCATGATCCGGGAAAAGGTGGCCGGTAAATCGTCGGTGTTTTACAACCGCCGGAATTCGGCGGCCAGTCTCATCCGGCCGGACGATCTGGATGAAGCCTACATAGCGGGTGCCGCCGTTCTGCACGTCACGGGGATCACGGCCGCGATCGGCGGGCCGGCGCGGGAAACCGTGAAGGCAGCGGTGCGCCTGGCCAAAAAACACGGCGTCAAGGTCACCTTCGACCCGAATTTGCGGCTCAAGCTGTGGGCGGTGGAAGAGGCGCGGGAGACGCTATTGCCGCTTGCGGCGGAGGCGGATTATTTTCTGCCGGGGCTGGAGGAGCTGCAGCTGCTTTGGGAAACGAAAGACCGCGACGAGATCGTCCGGCGGCTCCGGGAGCTTCCGGGCATCACGATCCTGAAAGCCGAAGAAGAGACGCTGATCATTGAAAAGGACCGGGTGCAGGCGGTCCCGATTTTCCGTGTGCCGCATGTGGTGGATACGGTAGGTGCAGGCGACGCGTTCAGCGCCGGTTTTCTCTCCGGTCTGCTGAAAGGCAGCGAGCTTGTGGAAGCGGTGCGCTTCGGCAATCTGCTGGGCTCGATGGTGGTGCAGGTGGAGGGAGATTGGGAGGGGCTGCCGACGCAGGCGGAAGCCCTGGCGGCCATGCTGGGCACGGCCCATGTGGAACGCTAGCATGGAGGAAACGCTTTTTAACGAGATTTATGCGCTGCTGGAGGCTTCCTTTCCGCGCACCGAGCTGCGGACGAAGGAGGGGCAGCGGGCGCTGCTCGGCAATCCGGCTTATCGTCTGATCGCCGAGAAAACTGCCTCCGGGGAAAAGGTGCTCGGCGTGATGGGCTACTGGACGTTTGCCGGGTTTCGTTTTGTGGAGCATTTCGCGGTTGCCCCGGCCGCCAGGGGAACAGGCATCGGAACCCGGCTGATGGCGGCGTTCCTCGGCGGCTCGGACAAGCCGGCGGTTCTGGAGGTCGAGCTGCCGGAGGACGAACCGAAACGGCGTCGCATCCGCTTTTATGAACGGCTGGGCTTCCGCCTGAATCCGTTCGCCTACGAGCAGCCCCCGCTCCGGGAAGGGCAGGCCGCCCTGCCGCTTGCTCTGATGAGCCGGCCCGAGGCGCTTGACCGCAGCCAATTTGACTCGATTCGATCCGTTTTGTACCGGGAGGTTTACGGGCAGGCTGCTAAAGAATAAAAAGCCGCGTGCGAGAAAGCGTTTCGCAAGAGAGACGATAAAGGAGAATGTGCAATGAGGGTGCCTTCGTTTGGAGTGGAAGGAAAAACAGCGCTTGTGACCGGCGCCGGAAAAGGAATCAGCCGGGCGCTGGCGCTTGGGCTGGCGGAAGCGGGGGCGGATGTCGCGCTGGTCGCCCGCACGGAAAGCGACCTGGTGGAGGCGGCTGCGGAGATACGGGCGGCCGGGCGCAAAGCTTACGTCGCAGCAGCCGACGTTTCCAAGCGGGCGGACGTGGAAGCGGCGGTTGGACAAGTGATCCGGGAAGCCGGACGGCTGGACATCCTGGTCAACAACGCCGGGATGAACATCCGGACGCCTGCGCTGGAGGTAACGGATGAAGAGTGGGAGACCATTGTGCAGACGAACCTGAAATCCGCTTTCATGATGTCCCAATGCGCCGCGCGCCATATGAAGGAAGCGGGCGGAGGGCGGATCATCAACGTTGCGTCCGTCGCCGGTCACGTTGCGCTTCGGACCGGCGTGGCTTACGGCTCCACCAAGGCCGCACTGATCCAGATGACCAAAATCCTGGCGCTGGAATGGGCGAAGCACAACATTTTGGTTAACGCCATCGGCCCGTGGTATTTCAAAACTCCGCTGACCGAAAAGCTGCTGCAAAACGAGGCCTTCGTGCAGGAGGTGCTGGACCGCACCCCGCTGAAACGGATCGGAGACGTGCGGGAGCTGGTCGGCCCCGTCGTGTTCCTGTCGTCGGAAGCGTCGACCTATATCACCGGCCAAACCCTGTTTGTAGACGGCGGCATGACGATCTACGGCTTCTGATGCCCGGCGGGTTGGCTGCCTCGCGCAGAGCGGCGAAAAAAAACGGGTTTCCTCTCGTAAAAGAGGGGAACCCGTTTTGTATGTGCTTTATGTCCCGGAAACGCGGAAGTCGGAGCCAAAGCGGACGACCCGCTGCCTTTTCCGGCAGCTTGCCTCCGACCGCTTTTCCGGCAGCTTGCCTCCAGCCGCCTTACCGGCCGCCTTCCTACGTCTGCCTTTCCGGTTGTGTTCCTCTGCCTATCTTTTCGGCAAACTTCCTCCGCCAATCTTTCCAGCAATCTTCCTCCGGCTGTTATTCATCAGCCGAGTTCCGGTGGTTTCGCCGCGCGGGCGCCGTTTTCTTCGCGCCTTTGTCCAGCATTCGCTGCTTTTGCTCTTCCTTGCGGGCGATAAAGGCCAGCTCCGCCTCCAGCTTGCGGTAGCTTTCCAGACGGGAGGCGTCGAGCCGTCCGCCGGCGATCGCGGCTTTGACGGCGCAGCCGGGTTCTTTGCGGTGGGTACAGTTGGCAAACCGGCACTCCTCCGCCAGCGCCTCGATGTCGGAGAAGGCCTCCGACAGCCCATCGTCGGACGACCACAGCTGCAGCTCCCGCATGCCCGGCGTGTCGATGACAAGCGCGCCGCCCGGCAGCCGGAACAGCTCGCGGTGCGTCGTCGTGTGCCGGCCGCGCGAGTCGTCCTCGCGGACATCCTGCGTGACCTGCAGCTCCCGCCCGGCAAGCTTGTTGACGAGCGAGGATTTGCCTGCGCCCGAGGAGCCGAGCAGCGTCAGGGTATGGCCGGGCTTCAGGTAAACGCCAAGCTCGTCCATCCCTTCGCCGCTCAGCACGCTGACGGCATGCACCGGGACGCCGGGCGCGATCGCCTCGACCTGGGCGGCGGCTCCGATCGGGTCCGGGCTGAGGTCGGCCTTGCTCAGCACGACCACGGGAGATGCGCCGCTCTCCCAGGCGAGAATCAAATAGCGCTCCAGCCGGCGGAGGTTGAAATCGTGGTTCAGCGCCGCCACAAGAAGCACCGTGTCGACGTTGACGGCCGCGATCTGCTCATCCGTGGTTTGTCCGGCTGCTTTGCGGGAAAACTTGCTCGTCCGGGGAAGAATGGCGTGGATCGACGCACGGTCCTCGCCTTCCCACGGCTTCAGGGCCAGCCAATCTCCAACGGCGGGGTAGTCGTCCCGCTCCTGGGCGGCAAACCGGAACTTTCCGGTCACCTCGGCCAGCAGCTCCCGGTCCTCCGTCTGCACCGTATACATGCGTTTGTGCTCGGCGATGACGCGGCCGGCGAGATAGCCTTGGTTTTCATAGGGTTCAAAGGCTTTGGCCCAAGACGGGCTCCAGCCCCATTCGGTTAAGGGTTGTTTTTCGATTTCCGTATTCACGGGAATTCCTCCTCTGCAAGTCGGGCCGCGGCCTGCCGCAGAGCTTTTGACGGTCAAAAGCAACGGGCGGCGGCTCCGGTGATTATGGGTTGTTGGCGAGCGGCTAGCGTGACGTTGAAAAGCGTGGACATAGAACATCACTCCTCGTTGAATTTTCCGTACCGGCTTAGTATAGGACGTCTGCGGGCCTGCTAAAAGGGGAAGTTTGATTATAGCGAAAGATGGCGGCAGCAGCAGGAAATCGAGAAAAATGTATGCAAAATGTCATGGTCGTCTATTGTTATTTGGGAAAACATGTGGTAGAATACGTACTTGTATCAAACTCAGTCGTCCCCTTTACAAAACAAAATAGAATCTTTTCCCCGCAACACCGCAGTTTTTACCTCCACTCTATGCAAGGCAATCCAACGGTGAAGAGATTCAGATTTATTGAGAGGCGCTTAATTCACACTGGCGCGGTCATCGGAGCCGCAAGGATGAAAGAGAGGCAGGGCTTTCGTTGTTTTAAGGCAATCAATAGGCGGATGTGAGCCGCATCCGAAACGATAAAGGTGAGTTTGTGAAGCCGTCCCATGCGGGGCGGCTTTTTCCATTTCCCGAAAATCCGGTTCCGTTCCGCCGGCCGAAAGGGACACGCGGGAAGAAAAAAAGAGCAAGGCTCACGGCCAACCGGCCGAGGGCTTGCTCTTTCTGTCTGTTGGCGATCCCCTCTTTGGGACCTACCGGGTGAAGCCGCCGTGTTCACCGCGAAGCGGGTGACGCCTTATCTGGACCCCTTCCGGTCAGCAGCCATGGCCGCAAAGGAAACGTCGGCCGCTTCCAGCGTATAGGCGATGTCTTCCTCCGAGTGCGCCGTCGTCAGGAACCAGGCTTCGTATTTGGAGGGGGCCAGGCAGATGCCTTTGTCCAACATTAAGCGGAAGAAATGGGCGAAGGCTTCGCTGTCCGTATCCTGCGCCTGTTCATAGTTGGTGACGGGATGGCCGCAGAAATGGGTGGAGAACGAACCGCGGATGCGGTTGACCGTCAGGTCAACGCCGTGCCGGCGCGCCGATTCGGCGATTCCGTCGGCCAGCCGGGCGGCGAGCCGGTTCATGCGCGGATAGACCTCCTGCCCGGACAGCGCTTCGAGGCAGGCGATGCCGGAGGCGATGGAAGCGGGATTGCCGGCCATCGTGCCCGCCTGATAGGCAGGGCCGAGAGGCGCGACCTGCTCCATCACTTCTTTGCGGCCGCCGTATGCTCCGATCGGAAGGCCGCCGCCGATGATTTTGCCGAGCGCGGTAAGGTCCGGCTCGATCGACGCGAAGTACGCGTCCCGGCTCAGCTCGAGCCCCGCCTGGCCCGCCGCCGGGCAGTCGCAGGCCTCCGCCGCGCCGCCCGGTTCGGGAGCGGCCGAGCCTTCCCGCATCCAGCCGGGAAGCAGGTCCTCGAAGGTTTGCGCCGAGCCGTAGTGAAAGCGGAACGCGGTAATGACTTCGTCGTAGATGACCAGCGCGCCATGCTGGCGGGCCAGCTTGCACAGGCCTTTCAGGAAGCCGGGCTTGGGCATGACCATGCCGAAGTTGCCGACGATGGGCTCCACCATGACGGCGGCGGTTTCGGAGCCCCAGCGTTCCAGAGCAGCGGCGAGCGCGTCCAGGTCGTTGAACGGCACCGTGACGACTTCCTGGGCGATGCTGCCGGGAACGCCTGCGCTGTCCGGCGTGCCGAGCGTAGACGGGCCGGAGCCGGCGGCCACCAGCACGAGATCGGAATGGCCATGGTAACAGCCGGCGAACTTGATGATTTTGCTGCGGCCGGTGAACGCCCGGGCGACCCGGATCGTCGTCATGACCGCTTCGGTCCCGGAGTTCACAAACCGCACCTGGTGCATCGACGGAATGGCCGCCTTGAGCAGCCGAGCCAGCTTGATCTCCAGCTCGGTGGGCGTTCCGTACAGCGTTCCATTCTGCGCGGCGCGGACGATGGCTTCCGTGACATGCGGATGCGCATGGCCGAGGATGATCGGCCCGTAGGCGCACAAGTAGTCGATGTAGCGGTTGTCGTCCTCGTCCCAGAAATAGGCGCCCTGCCCGCGTTTCATGAACACGGGAGCTCCGCCGCCCACCGCCTTGAAGGAGCGGGAGGGGCTGTTGACGCCTCCGACGATATGGCGCAGGGCTTCTTTGTACAGCGTTTCGGACCGGTTTCTTTTCATGACTTGGCACACTCCTTGGAAATATGGCATTGCTGCGGGAGTAAGGCTCTCTCCAGGCGGGAAAACAAGCAAGTCTCCGGCCTCCCGCGTGCGGGAAACCGAAGACTGAGGGAACAAAGGTGTATTCGGCTGGGCGCCGCTTGGAAGCCTAAAGATCAGGCTCCGGGGAAGCGGACGAAGAAGGCGAAGGCTCCGGATTGGACAGCTGGTCGAGGAACGTCGTGATGAATTCCTGCACCGCTTCCGGGTCTCCTCCAATAACTTGCGCGCCTCCCACGTTGCGGTTATAGGCGATATCCGGCGGAGGAAGCTGCTGGCTGGCGATGCCGCCCGCCTTTACTTTGTAACCGAGGCTTGCCAGCTTGAGCATGTCGTTGACCGCCATGTTCGTGTCGATGTAGGGATCGACGGCGGAAATGATTTTCGGCAGCTTCAGCAGGTTGGTCGTGTTTTGCATTTTGGCGGCGACCGCCGTCAGGAACTTCCGCTGCCGCTCGGTGCGCGTAAAGTCGGAGGTCGCGTCATGGCGGAAACGTACGTACTGCAGCGCCTTTTCCCCGTCCAGGTGCTGGAGGCCGGCCTTCAGGTCGATGTCAAACTCGTTGTTGTCCCAGTTGTCGGTGTATTTCATGTCCTTCTCGACGTCGATTTCGATTCCGCCGATGGAATCGACAAGCGCCATGAAGCCGTAAAAGTCGGTGTACACGTAATACTGGATCTCCAGGCCGGTGAAGTCGCTGACGGTCTCCATCATGGTCTTCGGGCCGCCGTAGGCGAGTGCGGCGTTGATCCGGTCCTGGCCGTAGCCGGGGATGTCCACGTACGTATCGCGCAAAATAGAGAACAAGGCCGCTCTTTTTGAAACCGGGTCGATGGAGGCGATCATGATCGAGTCCGCGCGGGGCCGCTCGTTCTTCGACTTGCCGCGGTTATCGCCGCCCAGAAGCAAGATATTCACCCGCTCCTTGCCTTCCCAGGTCGGTTCCTTGTAGGTGCTTTCGGGATTGTCGAACCCGATGGTGTCCACATTCGAGCCGTTAAAAATGCCGCTCATCGCGCCGCCCTTGTGAAGCCCGTTAAGCGAACTATATAAGGAAAAACCGTAATAGCCGACGGAAAAAACCAGGGTGAAACTCAAGGTGAGCGCGAGCCACTTTAATGCTTTGCGCATCCAAAAACTCCTTCCGATTTTGGGTTGTTCGCCCTTCTGTTTGCTGCCATTGCAGTGCGTCCGGCCGGACCGATACGGCTCCTGAAACGAAGACGCTTTTCCTATTATAAAGCGATTCATTCCGGCGCCGCAACACGAAATCCGGGGGAGCGCTTTCTTCGGCGTCCCGGCGGGACTTCGGTCCGGCGGGCTCGGAGGGGCGAGGCGGGGCCGCCGCCATTATGGCGCCGATCCATAACCAAAAGACGAAACACGGGCGGAAAAAGTTTCATCCTGTCTGTTCTGCAGGCTCCGCGTCGGTTTCCGTCGGCTCTGCGGTTTGCCCCGAAGCGGCGATTCCGGTAACATGAAAGGATAACGGCAAACGGAATATTGATTTTTTCAAAGGCTGTATGGACGAGGAGGAGCAGCATGACCACAGAAATCGGAAAACCCGCGCCGGACTTCGAGCTTCCCGCCGTGAGCGGCGGTCGGGTCAAGCTTTCGGATTACCGGGGGCGCAACGTTATTTTGTATTTTTACCCGAAGGATATGACGCCGGGCTGCACGCAGGAGGCCTGCGATTTTCGGGACCGCCATACGGAATTCGAGGAGCTGAACACGGTGATTCTCGGGGTAAGCACGGACCCGGTCAAGAGCCACGGCAAATTCGCGGAGAAATACGGACTGCCGTTTCAGCTTCTTTCGGATGAAGAGCATCGGACGGCGGAAAGCTATGGCATTTGGCAGCTCAAGAAAAACTTCGGCAAGGAATACATGGGCATCGTGCGCTCCACCTTCCTGATCGGCCCGGACGGGACGCTTCGGAAGGAATGGCGGAAGGTCAGCGTAAACGGCCACGTAGACGAAGCGCTGCAGCTGGTTAAGGAACAGGGGGAGCAAGCTAAATAAAACGGGAGGGAGCGGCGATGAAGCAATCGGAGGGCCGGTCGGTCTATTTTTTATCGGGCATCGGAACCTGGCGGTCGGGGAATCTGTTCGGCGGAGCCATGAAGGATATCGTCGCCCGTTACCGGGCGTCCGGCGTGGAGCCGGTGCGCGTCATGGACCTGTATCCGTATGGCGAAATGGACGGCGTGGCGACCCGCGACTTCCGGCGTTTTCTTGCCTTGCAAGCCTTGAAGGTCAGCCGCGACATGTATGTCCGGTACCGCCGCAATGCCGGCGGCTACCGGGCGTTTCGGCTGATTCGCCGGGATTATGAGGAAAACGGAAGCGGCAGCATCATTCTGATCGGCCACAGCGGAGGAGGCATCGCCGCCTACAAGACGGCCAAGCTGCTGGAGGACCGTGGGTATCCGGTCGAATGCGTTGTCCTGGTCGGATCGCCGGTTCAGGGCATCGCCGCCGACTGGCAATCCCGCGTCCGCTGCCTGCGCAAGGCGGGCCGCTTCGGCGACCCCGTTACCCTTTGGGGCCGCCCGTGCATCGGGGCGCCCCGCCACTGCGAGGAAGTGGACATTGTCGGCGGGCACCCGGATTATTTCCGGCACGATGTGCGGGACCCGGAAGGCGTCTCGAACCTGAGCAAAGTGATGGACAAGATCTGGAGCTGGCTGGGCCCTGCCTCCCGGAGCCGCGTTTCCGCTCCCTGAACGGACATAATCGGGGACTTCCTTCCATATACTCTACGAGACGAAAATGTCCGGCGGAACCGGACGTTTTCCAAGCAGAGTCGCGGAGGGAAAACGAATGGGGAATGGATCGGGGGAGCAGGGGAACCGCTTGACCAAACGAATCATAACGGCCGCGCTTGCGGTCTTTTTTGCGCTGGGCGCGGCCGCTCCGGCTTCGGCATCGGCTTCCGGCGGGGGACAAGCGGGGGAGCGGGAGCTGCGGGACCTTTACGAAAGCCTGAAGGCGGGCGGAACCGGGGACAGTCCGGTCTCTGGCAAGGCACGGACGGAGGGCGGGAAGAATAAAGGCGCGCCGACGGTTTACCTGACCTTTGACGACGGGCCGAGCAAGCTTACGCCCCGGGTGCTCGATTTGCTGCGGGAAGCGGACGCGAAAGCGACCTTTTTTATGCTGGGGGAACAGGCGGAGGCCCGGCCGGAGCTGGTTCGGCAGGTGATCGCCGGCGGGCATTTCCTGGGCAATCATTCGTACAATCACGAATACCGGGAGCTGTACGGCTCCTTCGCCGGCTTCTGGAGCCAGCTTCTGCGCACCGACAAGGTGCTTCGGTCTTTTACCGGAGGGAACGCCGTCCGGCTCGTTCGCGCCCCGGGCGGTTCCTATACGAATTTTGACGCCTTCTATTTTGCCCTGCTGAAGAGGGCGGGTTACCGGGTGTATGACTGGAACGTGGACAGCGGCGACGCCTCGCGCCGGGGCGTTCCGGCCGAAGAAATCGTCGCCAACGTGACGGGCGCCAAGCTGACCGACCGGATGGTCGTCCTTTTGCACGACGGCGCGGGTCATGAGGAGACGGTAAAGGCGCTGCCCGCGATTCTCCGGCATTTTCAAAAGCACGGCTACCGCTTTGCCGCGCTCGGCGCGGACGCGCCGGCGGTTCAATTCCGGCTGGGAACGCCGAAATGGACCCGCTCCCTCGGCTTTGCGGAGTTTGCGCGGCTGGCTAAAGAGGCGGACAAACAGGCGGCAGCGATGCAAGGAGCGGACGGGCTGCGGGCCGAAGCAGTAGGCGGGAGTATGCGGCCGGACGGCGGCGGAAAGCCGGCCGTGCAGACGGACGGAACAGGGAAGCGGGTGGTACTGGCGGAAGCGGAAGAAGGACAGGCGCAACCGCTGAAAAGAGAAACGGAGAATCGCCGGCATACGGGGGAGAAGCTTCGGAAGGCTTTGTCGGGAACGCTTCGGGAAACCGCTAATAGGCCGGTGCTGGCCAACGGGAAGACCGGTTTGTCGGCGGCGGGAAGCATCCGGGCTCTTGCCGCATCGCGTTTCGCCGGCAACCGCGGCGGCGCGCCGGAGGGAAGCCTGGCGGTTTATTTGAACGGAAAACCATGGGTTTTGCCTGCGGGAGACTTTCGGCTGAGCGGGGGGCGGTTTCAGGTGCCGCTCGGGGAGCTTGCCGCCCGGCTTGGCGGACGGGTAGCCAAAGAAACCGCCGGCGGCTGCGTCATCCAGAAAGGCTTGACGCTGCTTGCTTTCGACTGGCAGCGGCAGGAGATTTCCGTTCGGAATCCCGGCCGGCCGGAACGCCTTCTTCCGCTGGCTTCCATGCGAGCCGGAGCCGGCGCGGCGTTTACCGCCGAAGCTGCCGGGAGCGAAACGGCTGCCCGCATGGCGGTTCCGCTGCGGACCGTGGCGGAAGCGCTGGGCGGACAGGTCACGGGCTTTGCGACCAAGGGCGGCGGCGGAACAGTCGCATTGGAAATGGCGGCTGTCGCGCTCCCGTTTCCCTCTACTCTTTTTCCGGGCGGGGTGTAAAACGCTAGAGGCATGGGAAAAATGGAAGCTATCAATGATAGGGAGGCTTCCGCTATGCCGAATTTATCCAACCCCTTGCTTTGGGATGAACCGGAGTCGGTCGTCGAAGCGCTGATCCGAAACGTGGAACGGGTCATCGTCGGAAAAAGGGAAACCGTCGAGCGCTGCATCCTGGCGCTGCTGGCCGGCGGCCATGTGCTGATCGAGGACGTTCCCGGCACCGGAAAAACCGCGCTGGTCAAAGCGATCGCCGGTTCCATCGACTGCCGGTTCAAACGCATTCAATTTACGCCCGATCTATTGCCGTCCGATGTGACTGGCACGGAAATCTACCAGCCGGATACGCGCATGTTCCGTTTTCGCGAGGGCCCGTTGTTTGCCAACCTGGTGCTGGCGGACGAATTGAACCGCACCCCGCCAAAAACGCAGGCCGCTCTGCTGGAAGCGATGGAGGAGGGGCGCGTGACCTCGGACGGCGGGGAGCATGCGCTGCCGGAGCCGTTCGTCCTGCTCGCGACGCAAAACGCGGCGGATTGCGCGGGCACCCATGCGCTTGCGGAAGCGCTGCTGGACCGCTTTTTGCTGCGGGTCCGGGTCGGCTATCCCGGCCTCCGGGAGGAGGCGGCCATGCTTGGCATGCAGCAGGACGGCCACCCGCTGGAGCGGCTGAGACCGGTTTTGCTGCGCGAGGAATTTCTGGAGCTGCGCCGGCTGGCGCAATCCGTTCATGTGGATGACAGCCTCAAGGATTATATTGTAAGGCTCGCGGCCGATACCCGCGAGAACCCGGAGCTTGTGCTTGGGGCAAGCCCCCGCGCCGCTCTCGCGCTGATGCGCGCGGCCCAGGCAAAAGCGTTTGCGTCGGGCCGCCGCTACTGCGTGCCGGACGACATCAAGGAGCTGGCGCCGTGTGTGTTTGCGCACCGGTTTAAAGTTGCGCCCGAAGCTGCTTTTGCGGGCCGGACGGCGGACGCCATCGCGGCGGAAACGGCCGAGCGGGTGGCGGTGCCCGCCCCGGCCGCACGCCGCGCCGCCGGCTGGAGGGGGAACCGGTGATGCGCGGGCGCGGGTTGTTTTATGCGGTGACGGCGGTTTTCGCCTTGTCGCTCGGCGCGGCTTTGGCCCGGGGCGGGTTTGTGCCCTGGTTTCTGGCCGGAAGTCTGGGTGCGCTCCTGCTGCAGGCGCTCGCCGTTCCTTTGCTGACGCTGCGGGGCGTGTGCATCGAAACCTCGGTTTCCGCTCCGCGGGTCACGCGGGGGGAGACCGTCGAGGTCGGCGTGACGTTTCGCCAGGCGGCTTTCCGCACGCCGGGCTGGCTGGCCGTCCGCGACGTGTGGACCGACAGCCTCGGGCGCGACGCGTACCGCTGCACCAAGCTAATGCCGGCCGGTGGCGGAAAAGCCGGCTACCGGTATGTCATACGCGGCATTGAGCGGGGCGTGTACGGCCACCGGGTGGAAGCGGCGGCAGGCGACCTTTTCGGGCTGCTGACGGTGACGCGCGTGCTTTGGTCGCCGGCGGCGCTGACGGCGCTTCCCCACGCGGCAGTGCCGCCCGCGTTTGCGGCGGCGGCCGCCGGGACGGGCGGCGGGGCTCCCCCGGACGAGCCCTGGAACCGGACGTTGCCGTCCGGTTCGGTGCGGCCTTATGCGGCGGGCGATCCACTCCGCCGGATTCACTGGAAAGCGTCGGCGCGGGCCGGCGGGCTGATGACGGCGGAGACGGAAGGCGAGGCGGGGCTTGCGGCGGCGGTGTTTCTCGATGCGGGGCTTGCCCGGCAGGGAAACGGCCCCGCTCTGTTTGAGGCGGCGGTGGACGCCGCCGCCGGTCTGTTGACGGCCGCCGCCTCTGCGGGCAGGCGGCTGTGGCTGGCGGCCGCGGAGCCGTCCGGCGGCGGCCGGGTCATGCAAGCGGGGGCGGCGGGGCTGCCCGCGCTATTGACGGCGCTGGCGGCGCTGACGCCGGCCGAAGCGCCGGGCGGGCTGGCCGCGCTGGTCCGCCGCGAGGCGCTGCGGCTTCCGGCGGGCGTGACGCTGCTGTGCGTCACGGCCGCGCCGGACGAAGCGCTGGCCGCCGGCTGCGGCGAGCTGGCGCGGAGCGGCCGGACGGTCGGCGTCTGCCTCGTCCGGCCGGCGGATGCGGGCGATGCGGCGAGTGCCGCAAGTGCAGGCGCGCCGTCCGGCGAAGGCCGGCTCCCGGCCGGGAATGCGCAGCTGCCCGGCGGCGGGGCGGGGCAGGCCACGGCGATTGCGGCGGAGCATTGGCACCGCCGCTTCGCCGCCGCCGGCTGCTTGGTTGCGGAGCTGCCGGTGCCGGGCGCTCCCGCCGGAGAGGGGGCGGTCCGTTATGAGACCGGCGCATAACCGTTCGGGCAGCCGGATGCAAACGGGCGGCGGCGCGGCGCGCGGCGGGCGGACCGCAACCGGACCGAAGCGCGGGTGGCTGCGCAAAGGACGCGCGAACCAGGCGGCCGCCGAAATCCGGTATCCGGGTTCGGGAGAACTGCGCCCGGCGGCCGCCTCAGGAGGCATCGGGAACGGCCGGAAAAATGCCGCGTTTGAGCATGGACCGGCCCCTTCCGGGTTTGACCCGTTCGAAGGCCTGGACGGACAGGGAGGGGCTTTGGCGAAACCGGGCTGGTTTCGTCCGGCTGCGGCACTCTGTTTATTTATCCTGCTTCGCGAATGCATGAGCGGCGTGCTGGGGCTTTCCGGGATGGACGGGACCCGGGAAGGCATGGTGTTTACGTTCGCCGTTGCGGTCTTCCTTTTGCTGGAGGCCAGCCCGTTTCCCCGTCCGATCCGGCATACGGCGCAGGCGGTCGCCGCCGTTGCGGCGATGGGCGCCGCCTATTACCCGGGACAGTTCCCGGGCGGCGGCTGGCTGAGGCTGTACGGGGCGGCCCTTGGCGATGATCTTTCGGCGCTCGGAACAGGACTGCCGGGAGGAGTCGGGCCGGAAAGCCGGGCGCTCCTCTTCCTCCTCGGCTGGGCCGCTCTCGTTTCGGTGCTGCTTTGGTTCGCGGAGCACAGCCGCCCGTTTTGGCTGCCTGCCGGCGTGCTCGTTTACCTGCTGACGGTCCACGTTGTATCCGGCATGGATACCGCCGAAGCCGTGCTCCGCGCCTCGGCCGCCGGACTGGCGCTGGCGGCAGCCGGAACGCTGCGGGCGCTTCATCCGCTGGCCGCCGGCGGCATCCGGGCCGCTGCGGCGCTTCAGCCGGCGAACGGGGCAGCGGCTGCCGCGATTTCTTCTTCGGGATCGCCGGACGGTGCGAAGGGCGGCTCGTTTCCGCCGCCCGCTTCCCCTCGCCGTCCTCTGCGGGCGCTGCCCGCCGCTGCCCTTTTCACGGCGGCGCTTTGTCTCGCCGCCGGCTGGACCGCGGCGGAAGGGCGTCCGCGCGCGGCGGAGCCGCCCGACTGGACGAACCTCGGGCGGGCGGCGTTTGCGCGGCTCGGCCTCGACTGGCCTGCCCGCTGGGAGGGCGCCGGAGGCTCGTCCGCCGCCGCCCGCACCGGCTTCGGCCAGGACGACTCGCGGCTCGGCGGGCCGGTTACGCCGGACGACGCGGTGGCGTTTACCGCGCATACCCCGCGCCTGACGTATTGGCGGGGGGAAACCAAAAGCTTTTACACCGGGAAGGGGTGGGAGGCCTACCCGGACGAGCCGGAGCGGCCCGCGGATTTTTACGGCTATGGAGCTGGGCCGGGTCGAACCGGAAGCTCCGTTCCGTCCCGGGCTTATTTTTTGCCGTCTGCACCGGAAGGAGAGAGTACGGTTTTGGCGGGCGGGCGGGTGCGTATCGCGCAGGAAATCCGCTTTGAAGGCCTGACGGCCGGCCGGATTTTTGCCGGCGGGGAGGTGGAGGCGGTCGATTCTATGACGGCGCAATCCGGCGCGGCGATTCCGGCTTCCGCCGCGCGTCTGAATCCGCTCGCTTCCGCCTTCAACGTTACCGGAGCGGGAAGCCCGCTCGTTTCCTACCGGGTGAGCGTTCTCCTCCCGGAGAATGATCCGGCGGTTCTCCGGTCTGCCGGAGGCGCTTATCCGGCCCGCGTGAAGGATGTCTATTTGCAGCTTCCGTCCAGTCTGCCGGCGCGCGTCCGCGAGCTGGCGGCCGAGGTGACGGCGGGAGCCGCAACGCCATATGACAAGGCGGCGGCACTCGCCGAATACCTTCGGACAAACTATGTCTACAGCATGGAAAAAGCGGTCCGGCCGGCGGAGGGTACCGATTTTACGGACCAGTTCCTGTTTGAGAGCCGGACGGGGTATTGCGATTACTTCTCCACGGCGCTTGCGGTGATGCTGCGGACGACCGGTGTGCCCGCCCGCTGGGTCAAGGGCTTTGCGCCGGGCAGGCCCGAAGATGCGGCCCAAGCGAAATCGGCGGGAGATACGGGAACAAGCAGCTCAGGACTGGCCGCAGCAACCCGAGCTACGACGGGAACGACCGGCAGCCCGGCTTCAGCGCTTGGCAGATTCGCCCGATTACCCGGCAGTCCGGCCGCAGCGTTTGGCAGTTCCGCCCGAGCACCCGAAACTCCTACCGGAAGCCGCCTTGCGCTTGGCGTCCTCGAAGCAGGCACCCCAAGGCGAGACTACACGGTGACGGTTCGCAACCGGGACGCCCATTCCTGGGTGGAGGTTTATTTCCCGGGCTCCGGCTGGGTTCCTTTTGAAGCCACGCCTGCCGCCGCGTTCGCTGCCGCCGGTTCCGGCGAAGCGCAGTCCGCCGCCGCAGCGCCGGATGAAGACGGGCTTGCGGACCGGATCGCCGCTGAATGGGCGGCCTTCCGCACGGCGGCCAAAGACAGACTGGACGCCGCGCTGATCGACGGCTATCTGTTCTATAACCGGCTGATGCATCACCGGCTTTCTGAGCGGGAGGCCGGGCTTGCCCTTGCCGCCGGTGTTTTCGCGGCGGCGGGTCTCACGGCATACCTTCGGCGCCGCATAAAACGGCGGGCGGCACGCTCCGCTCAAACGGCCGCGCCCGTATTCGCCGGTTCGACGCGATTGCGCCCCGGTGAAGGACGGACAAGCCGGCGCCGCCTTGAAAAGGAATGGCGCAAAGTCTACCGTCGCCACGGGTTCAAGCCGCCCGGGCAGACGGTACGCGAATACTCGGCCGCCCTGCGGGAACGCCGGCCCGGAGACTTTGACGCCTTGTCCGCTCTGGTAAAGGACACGGAAGCCGTCTGCTACGGTCCGGCGCCGGAAGCCTCCTCTGCCGATGCGCCGGCCCGCCGTGCGGAACGCGGCCGACATCCCGGCCGCCCGTTCCGTCCCTGAAAACGCCTTCCGGCGAGGGACCGCAAAAACCGGCAAATTTGCCGGTTTTCCGCGGTCCCGCGCTTTCTTGACGTTTTTGTCGGGGCTCAACTATAATGGGTGCAATGATCAGGAAAGTGGGGCAACGTCTTGAGTAAACCTAATGAAATCGTCGTCGTTCTGGACTTCGGCGGCCAGTACAACCAGTTGATCGCCCGGCGGATTCGCGACCTCGGCGTCTACAGCGAGCTTTTACCCTTCAACACCCCCCTCGACAAAATCCGCGAGCTGTCGCCAAAGGGAATCGTTTTCTCCGGCGGGCCTTCCAGCGTGTACGAGGAAAACTCGCCGAAGGTCGATCCCGGTGTGTACGAGCTGGGCGTTCCGATTCTGGGCATCTGCTACGGCATGCAGCTGATGGCGATGCAGCTGAAGGGAAGCGTCAGCCGGGCCGCGAAACGCGAATACGGCAAGGCCATGGTCGATTTCGAAGACATCTGTCTCCTTTCGAACGGACTGGAGCGCCAGCAGCAATGCTGGATGAGCCACGGGGACCTGGTGACCGGGCTGCCGGAAGGGTTTGTGGTCACCGCCCGCACGGAGCATGCTCCCATCGCCGGGATGAGCCACCCGGAAAAAAACTTCCACGCAGTGCAGTTCCACCCGGAAGTGCGCCACTCGGTTTACGGCAACGAGTTGATCCACAACTTCCTGTACAACATCTGCGGCTGCGAAGGCAATTGGGACATGGGCGCGTTTATTGAAGACACGGTGCGCGAAATCCAGGCCCAGGTCGGAGAGCGCAAGGTGCTGTGCGCGCTTAGCGGAGGCGTCGATTCCTCCGTCGTGGCCCGCCTGATTCACCGCGCCATCGGCGACCAGCTGACCTGTATGTTCATCGACCACGGCCTGCTCCGCCAGGGCGAAGCCGAGAGCGTCATGGAAACCTTTGTCGGCAAATTCGACATGCACGTCGTGAAGATCGACGCCCGCAAACGGTTCCTGGACAAGCTGGCCGGAGTGGACGATCCCGAACAGAAGCGGAAAATCATCGGCAACGAGTTTATCCGCGTGTTTGAGGAAGAATCCGTCAACCTGGGCGAGTTCGATTTTCTGGCGCAGGGCACGCTCTATACGGATATTATCGAAAGCGGAACGGCGACCGCGCAGACGATCAAGTCCCACCACAACGTCGGCGGCCTGCCGGAGGACATGCGCTTCCAGCTCGTGGAGCCGCTGAAGACGCTGTTCAAGGACGAGGTCCGCAAAGTCGGCTCCGAGCTCGGCCTGCCCGACGCCATCGTCTGGCGGCAGCCTTTCCCGGGTCCGGGTCTTGCCATCCGCGTGCTTGGCGAAGTGACCGAAGACAAGCTTGCCATCGTCCGCGAATCGGATTTCATTCTCCGCGACGAGATCGCCAAAGCCGGACTCGACCGCGAAATCTGGCAATACTTCACGGCGCTTCCGAACATGAAGAGCGTCGGCGTTATGGGCGACACCCGGACCTACTCCTACACCGTCGGCATCCGCGCCGTCACCTCGATCGACGGCATGACCGCCGACTGGGCCCGCATTCCGTGGGACGTGCTGGAGAAAATCTCCGTGCGCATCGTCAACGAAGTCGAAAACGTGAACCGCGTCGTGTACGACATCACGTCCAAACCCCCGGCTACGATTGAGTGGGAATAATTAAGCGACACTCTATACACTGAAAACCGTTGATTTTATGCCGTTTAGGTAAAACCCATATGACTTTCTGAGACCAAAATTCTTTTGAATTGTCTCCAAGATTGTCGCCAATAACTCTCACCGAATGATTGTCGGTGGGAGTTTTTATTTAGGCTTTAGCCGGTTGAGTGCGTGAAACGCGCGAAACATAAAACCACCTGCTATTGAAGTGATCCCTTAAAGATAGACATTATCTAAATATCCAAATCTAGCACTCATTGTAGTACAATAGTCGTATTATAGAGAGGTTATGTCTTAATTTATTTACTCCCAATATATTTGGTCAGAAACGAGTTTCTTAGATACGGGGGAATTGCAATATGAGATTAATAGATTTGCTTGCTGGGCCTGGTTTTCATGGACATACATACGTTTTTGCACTTTCGAAGTATTGATATCGAGCCACATGGGATATAAGAAAAATAAAAGTGGGGGGGGCCTTGTCAACCGTTTTCAAAGAATGGTGAACAAAACGGTTTTCAAGATGAAAAGTCAGGGGACTTGGTTTACCGTATATTAGAAGTTGTGAGATATCATAAGCGAAACCCCCTAATTGTGTATAATATTCCCGACTTTACAAAACATGAGGGAATAGCGATAGAGCATAACACTATTATTCCTTATTCAATAATCTTGTTGCCGGTGAAGAATTCAGGAAAAATCCTAATTACGGAGGATTAAGCAGATGAACCACGAAGCCCAAACAGAAAAGAGTTTCATTGAAATTTTAACTCAACGGGAAAACCAATGGACATATCGTGATGATATAAAGACCGAAGCTGCTCTGTGGGATAATTTGCGCAGACATATCAATCGTATTAACTTGGCGCGACTGGACGGTGTGCCGCTTACAGACAAAGAGTTCGAACAGTTAAAAGTTGAATTTATGAGACTGACAGCTACTCCTTTTAATGCTTCTCAATGGCTACGAGGCGAAAATGGTGTTGCTGCCATTCATGTTGAGCGAGAAGATGTGAAACGTGGCAGGGTGTCGGTTGTTCTATTCAGTAATAAGGATATTGCTGGCGGCATTTCAAGCTATGAAGTTGTAAACCAAATTAAGCCAGATACAAATACTGATATGCGTGGCGATGTAACCCTATTGATAAATGGCTTGCCGATTATTCATGTTGAATTAAAAGCTGAATCTGCCAAAGATGGCTATATGCAAGCGTTCGAGCAGATACAACGGTATGCAGAAGCTGGATTTTTTGATGGCATTTTTGCGACCACCCAAATTTTCGTAGTTAGTAACAAAGTATCTACAAAATACTTTGCACGTCCTGGAGCCAACACTTCTAAAGCCTTTGAAGCGGCAAAGAAATTCCTGTTCAACTGGAGAACGTCGGATAATGAGCCTGTCGAAAATCTTTACGATTTCACAAGGCAGGTTTTGAGTATCCCTTCTGCCCACGAATTGATTAGCAAATTCACTATTTTGGTGGACGATCAGAAAAGCCAAAAGTTTTTAATGGTTCTAAGACCGTACCAAGTCCACGCTATTCAAAAGATTATCGGTCAAGCGGCGAAGCATGAGGGAGGTTTTGTTTGGCACGCCACCGGCTCAGGGAAAACAATAACAAGTTTTGTGGCAACCAAACTTTTAGCACAGATATCCATTGGCGTAGACCGCACCGTTATGGTTGTTGATCGAACAGATTTAGACAGCCAAACCAAAGATGAGTTTAGTAAATTTGCATCTGAGTTCCACACAGGGTTGGCATCGGGAAATGTTAAAGATAATGCGCTTATTGTCGGCGTTGATAATCAACGTCAACTTACCAATAGCCTATTAAGCAATAAAAATAACAACACCATTATCGTCACAACCATTCAAAAATTGAGTGCGGCTGTCAGAGGTGCTAAAGAAACGGAAAACAACAAATTCGAGAAGCTGAAAAGCGAACATATTGTTTTTGTGGTGGATGAGTGCCATCGTGCAGTCAGCGATGAGCAGATGAAAGAAATTAAAAAGCTCCTGCCTAACTCAACATGGTTCGGCTTAACTGGCACGCCAATTTTTGAGGAAAACCAAAAACAAGAAAACGGAACATTCGCGAGAACAACACAACAACAGTATGGAAAATTACTCCATGCCTACACAACGAAAAATGCTATGGACGATAACTCCGTTTTAAACTTCCAAGTGGAGTACCATTGCCTATTAGATGAGGATAGCAAAGCAGAATTTTTGTATAGAACGGTAAAAGAAAAATACCCGAAGCTTGATCCTATCAAAAAACTTGCCGACATGACTGAAATTGAAAAAGAGGAACTGCAAGACAGAGAGTTATTTGAGCGTGATGAATATATTGAAGCGATGCTTAAAAAAATATTCAAGCGCCAATCCGTGATAGAGCGTTTCAAGGTGATAAACGGATACCCGACTATGAGTGCTGTTTTAACAACACACTCTATCGCTCAGGCTAAGCGTATTTATCGCAAGCTACAAGAAATGAGAAGTAGGGGGATTTTGTTAAATGGACGAGAGATAGATGAACGCCACACGCTTCGTGACCCTGATTTTCCGAGAGTAACAATCACTTATTCCACTAGCGAAACTCAAGGTGAGATGAACGAAGCGCAAGCAGAAGTCAATGCCATTATGCAGGAATACAACACTGTTTTTGGGACGAATTACACAGATACCGATCAGTTTAACAGAAATATTAATAGCCGTTTAGCACGAAAGGACGTTCAATATCAAAAGGACGGAAAATGGCTTGATATGGTTATTGTAGTTGACCGTCTGCTGACAGGATTTGACGCGCCTACGATACAGACTTTGTATGTTGACCGAGAACTGAAATATCAAAAGCTGCTACAGGCATTTTCACGCACAAATCGTATTGCACCTGGCAAAGAGCATGGCATCGTGGTATCGTTCCGAAAACCTGCTACTATGCGAAAAAATGTAGAGGATGCCATTCGACTTTTTACGAACCAACAGCAAAATTGGGAAGCCTTAGTGCCACAAGA
Source organism: Gorillibacterium sp. sgz306347 (assembly GCF_059735245.1). Classification (NCBI taxonomy): domain Bacteria; kingdom Bacillati; phylum Bacillota; class Bacilli; order Caryophanales; family Paenibacillaceae; genus Gorillibacterium; species Gorillibacterium sp. sgz306347. The sequence goes on along the minus strand of NZ_JCAPET010000002.1, from coordinate 15,175 downwards.
ATATGCTGAGGTGAAAGCCGCATTTTTAACGGCACATGAGGAACTTCAACAAGCAAAAGACGATCTGGAAGACGACCCAAATAATATAAAAAACAAGATTGCACAAGTAAGGGCCTATCAAAAACTGGAAAAAATCCAAAGAGCCATGAAAAGCTATGAGAATTATCAAGAAGATTTTGAGGAATTTGAACATATTGTGAAGGTTCTTCCCGAAGAAAAGGGACATTGTGAAAATCTGAAAGCTGAAATTCGAGCCGAGTTAGAGGATCAAACTGGGGATGAGATGGAAAACTTGCTCAAAGACATCGAATTTACGAGCGAACAAAGGGCTGTGCATGAGGAACGCATTGATAGCTTCTACATAAATCAGCTTCTGAACAGATATCAGAAGTCTTCGGACAAAACAGATAAAGATGATTTGCGTGAAAAAATTATGAAAGAGATTAATACAAAGCCCGCTTCCGTTCAGGCAATATATAATGCCATCTTAGACGTCATTGACAACAATCGACCGACAAAGGATTGGACGGCTTATTTCGCTGATGAGATTGATTATATACTACAAAATACTGCTGAAATATTGAAAGTGCCTGTCGCTAACCTGCAAACCAGCTTTAACGAATATCGCCCGAATAGCGGGGTTGTGCCTTTCATCAATGTAATAAGCGAAGCATCAGGGTTAAGCAAAGAAGATTTTGAAGCTATGTTTAACGAAAAATACCGAAAGCGTCTTCTCGTTATAGAACAGTATTGGAAAACTGTTTTAGATGAAAAATTACTACCGCTAAAAGATGAGTGTTAGGATGGCGATGATATGGATTTGAGTAAATTATTGAGAAAACCGCCAGCGGAGGATTACCAACAAGTTGACACGTTCTGGTTTCCAGAAGAAAGGGAAGACTATGAATATGGCGATGAAAATGAGGATGATTCCTCCCTGCTAATTGGGCAACATATCAAATTAGAAACTGGGCAAGTATCTTTGAATTATTACTGCACAGAATGTGAAGACTTACGCACTTTTAATTCTGATAAACAGCAAGGGCTTCGAGGAATTGTTGTAAATAAACAAGTAATTAGCATTGATTGCATTTTGCAATGCAATTGTGGTTCAGTTGTCCATACTTGGTATTTAGTCGAAGCCGAAGAAGATATTCGATATCAGTCACCTAGAGTACGCATATTGCATTTTAGAGAAAAATTAACCGAACGTGTGAAATTACAATCTGAGAAATACGGTGGGTTTAGCGAATGGCTCGAAAAAGCAAACCGAGCACACAGAGATGGACTTGGTTCAGGTGCAATTATTTATCTAAGAAAGGTATATGAATCTATAACCTACAGCATTGCAAATGCCAATAACATTCCTCTTTATAGTAGGAAAGGAAAAAGACGCTTTTTTTCTGACATACTGAAAGAGGTGGATGAACAGCACTCAATTATCCCAGTGTCTTTCTCGGCAAATAGATACGAGCTCTTCAGCCAACTCAGTGAAATAATACATGGTGATGGAAGCGAGGAAGATGCGCTTGAATACTTTGGAGCATTGTATACATTAGTCACCAGCATATTAGATAATGTAAACAAGAAAGAAGAGTTAAAAATCGCGGTACAGAAATTTAACTGGTCAACGAATAATCCAAGTACAGATTAGTGCTTGTGCCAGTAATCAACTCATAAATAATCGTGTCTACAGGAAGGAAGTAAATATATGAGCCGTTTAGATCAACAATTATGGGCAAGCGCGGATATTCTTAGAGGGAAAATGGATGCGAGCGAATACAAGAACTATTTGCTCGGTCTTGTTTTCTATAAGTATCTTTCCGATTTAGAGTTGCGCGCTGTGTACGAAGAAGCAAACGGAAAGCCCGATGAATACCCATCTCGTGATATCCAATTTGCCGAGCTTACGGATTGGTATAATGATGATGCCGAAGAGCTAAAGAACACCATGCGCCGCAAACTCGGATATTTTATAGAGCCGCAATATCTGTTTTACATGCTTCGCAATAAAGCATCAAAATATGAATTTCAAATTGATGACTTGCAGACTGCCTTTATCGAGCTCTCTCGTCAAGGCGAAAGTTTTATCAGCTTGTTCGATGATGTTGACTTAAACTCTACGAAGCTCGGATCACACGCACAGCAAAAAAGCACAACCATTATGGAAGTTATAAAAACTTTAGATGAGATAGATTTGTTTGGGCATGAAGGTGACGTTATTGGCGATGCTTATGAATACCTTATCGCCCAATTTGCCGCAGGCGCAGGCAAAAAAGCCGGAGAGTTCTATACCCCGCAAGCTGTTTCAAAAATCATTTCAGAGATTGTTAGTATCGGGCAAGAGGAACTAGCACCATTCCATATTTACGACCCCGCTATGGGTTCGGGTTCGCTGATGTTGAATATCCGTCAGTTTCTAAGCAATCCCGAAAAGGTATATTTTCACGGACAGGAGCTAAACACCACCACTTACAACCTTGCTCGAATGAACCTGATTCTACACAACGTTGACCGTGAGCAAATGCGGCTTAATAATGGCGATACTTTAGATTCAGACTGGCCGACAGACGAGCCTTTCCTTTTTAACGCTGTTGTTATGAATCCTCCGTACTCTGCGAATTGGAGTGCTTCCGATAAGTTTTTAAGTGACCCACGTTTTGAACGCTTTGGAAAGCTTGCACCAAAATCTAAAGCCGACTTTGCGTTTTTGCTCCATGGCTATTACCACCTAAAAGACAGTGGTACGATGGGAATTGTACTGCCGCATGGTGTTCTGTTCCGTGGTGCTGCCGAGGGTATCATTCGCAAGGTACTTCTTGAAATGGGCGCAATCGAAGCTGTAATTGGTTTACCCGCTAACGTTTTCTATGGAACAGGAATACCCACGGTTGTTCTTATCTTGAAGAAAAACCGTGCAAGTCGTGATGTGCTTTTCATTGATGCTTCTAATGATTATGAAAAGCAGAAGAACCAAAACACCTTACGCCAGCAAGATATTCTGAAAATTGTGGATGCCTATAAAAGGCGTGAGAATATTGTGAAATACGCCCATTTAGCAAATTTTGATGAAATAGTGGCGAATGATTACAATCTCAACATTCCTCGCTATGTAGATACCTCCGAGGAAGAAGAACAAATCGACATTGTAGCGCTTGGGCGTGAAATGTCGGACTTAAATTTGCAAATAAAACAAAAAGAAACGGATTTCTTAGCCTTGCTTGATGAGCTTGAAGTGACTGACGAAACGAAAGAGCTAATCGAAGCTACAAGGCGGATGTTTATGTGAGGTGGTGGTTATGATGACAGAAAACAAACAGAAGTTAGTACCCGCAATTCGATTTACTGGCTTCACTGACACTTGGGAACAGCGTGAGTTCTCATCAACTGTCACGAGAATATCATCTGTGAGCACGAGACGCGGATTACCTCGGGTTGAATATGAAGATATTATTTCTGGTCGAGGTGAATTGAATAAAGATATCTATCAGAAGGAAAGCACAAAGGCAGGAATTGAATTTGAAGATGGTGATATCCTTTTTGGGAAATTGCGTCCATATCTAAATAATTGGCTATTGGCGGACTTTAACGGCATTGCCGTTGGGGACTTTTGGGTTATTAGAACAAACGAAACTGAAAATAAATTTGTATATTACTTGATACAAACATCAGCTTATCAAACAGTCGCAAATCAATCCACGGGAACAAAAATGCCCCGTTCAGATTGGAATGTTGTTTCTAAGACGGTCTTTAATATCCCTAGAAATTTTACTGAACAAGCCAAAATTGGCGAGTTATTCAGCAACCTCGACAATCTCATCACCCTTCATCAGCGTAAGCTGGATGGGCTCGTAACGCTGAAGGACGGCTTTCTACAGCAAATGTTCCCGGCAGCCAATGAAGTCATGCCAAGAGTAAGATTCGCAGGATTTACAGGTAATTGGGAAGAGCGGCGACTGGAGGAAATGCTTACTGAAAGGAATGAGCAATTTGAGGAATCGGAAGATTACCCATTGATGTCGTTCGTTGGGAATGTTGGTGTTGTACCCAAGGGGGAACAGTATGACAGAAGTTTTTTGGTAAAAGGCGATGGAAAAAAATATAAAAAAACCGAACTGAATGACTTTATATACAGTTCAAACAACTTAGAAACTGGGTCTATTGGTCTTAATAGAACAGGCAAGGCAGTAATATCGCCCGTATATAGCATTTTTTATTCAAGCAACGATTCAGAGAGTCTATTTGTTGGATTACTATCCAAACGGAAAGACTTCATTAATAAAATGATTCATTATCGACAAGGTGTAATGTACGGACAGTGGCGCATACACGAAAGGGATTTTTTAAAGATAATCGTTTTAGCACCCACAATTTCTGAACAAAACAGAATCATTGACTTTTTCAAGAATTTCGACGAGCAAATCGCCGCCCAAACTGCTAAACTTGAGCAGCTACGACAGCTAAAGGCGGCGTATTTACAAAGGATGTTTATATGAGCGCTGATAAATGCCGTACGATTTTATCGTTATCTTGATTCTCTAACTCTCGAATGTTGTGCAAATATACTTCCTGAAGGAAAACACAGCAGCTTCAATAAGAGTAGTTAGAAATTGGTTTGCGCTATGACTCATAAGCTGATCGATGATGATACGTTTTAGATGAGCAGTACCGCTTTAAAGGATGAACAACATGCTATGAAGGCAAGAGCGGCCAGCTTGGACGCGATTCTGAGTTAGTGATTGTAATAACTAATTAACCGCTACACGGTAGGGAGGTTTATTATCAGCAGAGTGTTTTTCAGAAGATCTCTGCCTTTGTAGATAAGTTTAAGAAGATCTAATAAAACTAAAGTAGCGGTTAAACACCAGAATATTTGAGTCTTATTCTATAGGAACAAAATCACATTGGTGGTGGTGTAGAATTATTTCTGTCTACATCATCACCTTTTTGTTTTCCGCTAAAATTGTATTTGTTAATCACCTCAAGCTCTATCGTTTGCACTCTTCTTAATTCTGTAGTGTACGCAAGGGAAGATTCTACCAACAACTTTAGCGTGTGTTCATCTAATGTCCATGGTTCACCTTTCATTTCTTTTATCTATCAAAGTCCCGAATTTCTTATAATCAGAAATAATTATATTGCCAGCCCTTAATCCCAAAGAATCTTCGTTCGGAATATATTCAGAAGAAACCTAGTTAAACGTGAGACAATATAATCTAATTTCTTATCTAGTTTCTTCAAAGAATCCCCTTCTTGCATTATGAAATCTACAAACAAGCTATGAATTTGTTTTCCGCAATTATAGAAGAGAAATTCAGGCTCAACGCCAAAATTAGCGGCTGAAACTTTAGTCGGCTAAGCGATGGCGGTTACATTCGATCAAAATACCGGCTGTATAACAGCGGCGATTGAGGGTGAAGTAGTGTCGTCGTTGATAGGCTTTAATGCGGTTGTGGCGTCCTTCAACCGTGGCATTCGTCCAGCGGCAGCGATGATAATTGACGATTTCCGCTTCCCAGTTTCGCATCGTTTTCCAGGCGCTTTTCACCGCTTCGTGCTGGAGCGCCTCCCCCTGCTGACACCAGCGAGTAAACCCAAGTTGAGCCACCTGGAAATTCGGCGAGTAATCATACCAGTGAGTGAAGGCTTCTTTCCATCCCCATATTTCTCGCAGCAGCGGGGAGAACGCGAGCAATTGATCGATCTGAAATCGGCTCTTGTCCGATAAAGAACGGCAGGCGGATTAAGCAGGTGGTGATGGCTTTTCAAGATCGCTTTGGCCCGTGGTGAGAGGGTGGCCTGTACGGACTTTCGCACAGCCTGGACACTCTCGATGACGTAGCCATGGAAGCGATCGGAAATTCGAATCGCCCGGGGGAAACATTCGATAATCCATGTGTGATACGGTTGAGCCAAGTCCATAACGACGCCTTCGGGTTCAAAAGCAAAAACGCCGGATACTGCTTCGCATACGCACGTAACGCATCCAGCATTCGCCCCTCAACCAGGTCCAGCATGGTTTCCCCTCGAAGATCGTGAATGCCGGTATTGTAGGTATTTCCCTTTTTGATCGCAAAATCATCGACCCCCAGCACCAGGCCCTCGTTCGCCTTCGCTTGATACCAAGCCTTGTCCAGCAGACGTTCGTTGAGGGTGGGCAGAGCCTTTTGATGCATGTGCAAAACCGTACTGACCGGTACTACTTGCATTCTCGCGCTATGAGCTGCCTTGGAGCCCAGGGCGTGATTAACCGTCTGCTCGCGGAAAAGCCGACTGTATTGTTCCTTCGGTCCAACAAACGTATACGACCATACAAAACCAATATGGCAACGGGAGCAGACCAAGCGGAGTGCAGGAATGTGGACGAAGCACTTTTTGCCAAACACGCTGAGATGGCGAATCTTGCGGGGCTTATTGCGACCGTCCCGCTTCACGGCTTGAGTGGAGCCGCATAGCGGACAGGGGTGTCTGGTTGCCACAGGCGAGGCTTCCACATGCACCTCGGTTTCGTTGGTTGAGCGAATACGGGCTACGTGTAGTTCTGGTAATCCGAGCAGTTCGTGTTGATATACTGGATGGGCATCTGTCATATCCTTTTCATGTTGTTGGGTGGGACTTACAACATTACAGGATTGGGAGATGTTTTTCCATTTCTATCCTCGCCTTTTTTCTGTTTTTTATTTTTCAACCGCTAATTTTTGTTTTGAGCCCTTTTCCGCAAGTAAAATCAAGCCATGCAATTTCCATTCCCTTATAGTGAAGAGAGAGTGGTTGAAGCGAGGTGAAGAAACAAATGTACGAGTGGCACAAGCAAATCCAGGTAATTGTTGATGAAATTGACGAGAGTATTAAAAATCGCAACAGTGAAGCCATAACGCTGCGATCCCTTTCCCGCAAGTTAGGTTATTCTGAATTTCATACCACGAGAAAATTCAAGGAAATATCGGGCATGCAATTTAGGGATTATCTGCGTCACAGAAAATTAGCCTTTGCACTCAAAGAAGTTCGGGATAGTGAAAAAAGCATGTTGGCGATTGCTTTCGATTATGGTTTTTCATCACATGAAGCTTTTACCAGAGCCTTCAAGGGCACCTATGGTGTAACTCCAAATGCATACCGAAAAAAGCCTGTGCCTGTCGCCCTCCGTACAAAAATAAATCCTTTCGACCGCTACTTTCTTGGATTTGGGGAGATTGGTATGATGAAATCTACAGAGGATGTTAAAATTTATTTCGTAACCATTCCTGCACACAAATTTGTGCACATTAGAAACGTTGAGAGTAATGGGTATTGGGATTTTTGGCAAAAGCAAAGCCTCATTCCGGGACAGGACCGCGAAACCATTTGCGGCTTGCTCGATAGTATCAGGGGCAAATTGGATGATGATGGCGGGAGCGAATCGAATAGCGGCGGCGGTCAGATTATGGCGTACATACTTGACCCGGATGGCAGACTCTGCGATTGGGGCATTCCCCGTATAGAGTGCTATGGAGTGCGTCTTCCTTTTGATTATAAAGGCGAAGTACCGCCACAAATGTTGATGATGGAAGTTCCCGAAGCCGAATATATAGTTTTTGAACATGGGCCATTCGATTATGAGCAGGAAAATCGCAGTGTGGAAGAAAAGGTGGAAAAAGCAATGGCAGCTTTTGATTTTACAGACACCGGATATTGCTTAGATCCTTCCCCCGGCAGAATCATTTACTTTTGCTTTAATCCGGAGCGGGTTTGGAAGTATATCAGGCCGGTGCGGAAGTCATAATCTTTAAAAAGCACCTGTCCCATGCGGCAGGTGCTTTCCTTCCTATTTCGTGAATTATCGGAAATATGCTCCAAAGGGCTGGACTTTGACGTTAGGTCAATCGGTATAATCGTAACAGAAGAAACAAAGAGGGAGGCCTGTTATGGAGTTAATGAAGATTACCGAGGCCACTGAGAAATTTGGCGTATCCTCAAGGACACTCCGCTATTACGAGCAGGTGGGTTTGCTGCGGAGCGAACGTCCGCCCTATGAAAAATACCGTTATTATGACAGCGAAACTATCAAACGGCTGCAGCAGATTTTGGTGCTGCGGAAAATGCAAATTTCCATAAAGGATATTTTGCGGATTTATGAAAACCAGGATATCAGAACGCTTGTGCAAAGCTTTGTCAAACGCATAGAGGAAATTGACCATGAAATCAGCACCCTCTCCCAACTGAAAGCTTATGTGAATGACTTTTTAGCGGCCATGACCGCCCATGGAATCACGCAAATCTCGGCTTTGCCCCTGCTTTATGAAACGGTGGAAGCGGAGCTGTTGTCCGCACCAAAACAGGAGTTATCCCTGGAAACGCTGAACACGCTCTCGGATAAGCTGGCAAAGCCGCTCGATATGGATATTGTGGCGCTGGCGCCGATGCTGGTGGTGACCTCTCTGCTAACAGACAGCGAAAAGTCGGAGATAGACCGCTTTGGAGATTGGCTTTCCGCGAATCAAATCCCGCTCGGCAAGCCTGGAAGCCGCACCCTGTTTGAGTATCAGAGCGGCAGCGGGGACGTTGTTTTTATGCAAAAGCTCCCTGCTCCGCTTGAACTTGGGAAAGGACTCGATGCGCAAACGAAGGCATGCCCGTTTGTGTGCAAGGAATTTGAGGGCGGCTTGTTTGCGGTTTCGTCTGCTTATGCGGATGAGGATTTAGGGGCTTTGCAGCACCGGATGCTGCAGGGCTTTGACGATAATCCAGGCTTTGAGGCGGATTTTTTACATAACGGGAAGCTGCGTCATGAAACGCTGATCGAGACCGTGTTTTCTCCGGACAACAATCGAGAAAGGGTCAATGTTTACCTCCCTGTACGGCAGCGAAAGCCGAACTTTGTGGATTATCCCGAGTTTAAACTTTCCGAGAATGTTTCTTTGGAGGAAATCGAAAAAGCAAATCCCGTCCTGCGCGAATATCCGGTTGACTTTCACAAAATAACGCCGGTTTACTATCCCCATTTTCAGGTTTTGGAGAACGGCGAGGCGGAATTTATCGCTTGGATTTCGGAAAGAAAGCTGGATACCAATGTCGCGGTGAAGCTCCCGTTTCGGATCGACCTGGAATTTTTATCGGAAGAAAAAAGCGAAGAGTACCTGTGGGGAACAACCGAGGGCAGCATATGGTTTTCCCACGGAAGCTGCACCTACACCATGAACGCCGAAAATTATGCGGACCAGGCGCTGAAAAAGCATGCGATTTCCTTTCAGCAGCCGGTGCTGGGAAATGAATTCTCCTATCCGCAAATCGGGGACATTCCCCATGATCAATACAACAAGCTGACGTGGATTGTGGGTGAAAAGCATTTTGCGGTGATTCTGAACGGCGAAGTCCGTTTTTGCGGCGTGAACTTCCCCTACATGGAGATGGATTTGCATCTGCAGGCACCGCGGACCATTGTGATCGGAACAAACGGACAAGGGAAAAAGCGGTTCCGCTCGATCAAAATTTCCCAGCTAAAAACCTCGCTGAAACCAACTACCGCCCAGGGAGCATTGAATATCAAGGTTAAACCAAGCAACAACATACTGCCGAATCGAAGGCAAATCGTCCATCCCGAATACGGGGAGAACTATTGGTTCAACGGCTGTGCGGGATACCTGATGGAATGCCTGGGTGAAACAGAGTTTGACTATTGGTTTTTTGCCGGTCTGACGGGAGAGAATTTTGCGCAAATTTATTCAAAAAAAGATTTCCGGGGAAACGGAGCGGTGGATTACCGGCTAAGTGAAAAAGGCGGCCATGCTTACCTGGAGGAAATCTTTCGGCAGTGCGGCTATACAAGCACTTTTGTCCCGCTGAAGGAAATCCTGTCCGACCGCGAAACGTATGTAGAGATGCTGATGGCTTATATTGACAAGGGTTTGCCTGTGGTGATCAATGATTACGGCAGCAATCCGCACAACCGTTTTGGCTGGAGTGTCCTTGCGGGTTATGCCGATTACGGCAAAACTTTGCTCTATATGGGCGGGGACGCAAAAGAGCCGGATTCCATCTCCGTGGAGGATTTGCTGCCAAGGGGTTATGTAGATCTGGAGGAGCATTGTTATGGCTGGCTGTTTATCGGCGAAAAGCAGGAAAACAAGGCTTTGGCCGAAATCTACCGGGAACGGATTTTATCGCTGCCCGAGCTGCTTGCTTACGAAAACAGCCGGTATTGCTTCGGAATAAAGGCGTTTCGGGGATGGGCGGACAGCATTGAAAACGGCTTTTTTGAGCAGGTGCAGCCGGAGGAGTTTGACAACTGGGCGATGCATACGGTTTATGTTTGCTGTCTTGCCACAAACAGCGGGGGCTGCAAGGGCTTTTTGGAAAAGGCGCTTGAGTTGAACCCCGATATGACTTTTATCAGCACCGTTTTGGAATGTTATGCAAAAACAGGCCGTTATTGGAATAATGACGATGGGGAGGATTTGGAGGCCTTGGGCGGCGGTTTTAACGTTACGCTGGGGGCTTTGCAGGAGAAGAATAAGCGCAAGAAGATAGCCGGCAAGCTGAGGCAATTTGCTGACCGCATGGAAGAGGCGGCGGCGAGCATTGAGCGGTTCAAGGCAGAAACAAACAGCCATTCAAAACATTAAAATCACTTACATAAGGTAAAAAAACTTTCATTCAGGAGGCCGTTATGAATTTCAGAATCATCTCTTTGCCGCCTTTTCAGGCGGTAACGTCCGGCGTGGACAAGGTTGGCGATTTTTCGGATGGCGGGATTTTAAGAACGTTCGATCATTTCTTTTCAAGCGTTGCGCCCAAGCCGCATGAGAGCTTTATGCCGAGGGATTTTCTTTATTATGATGAGGAACGGCAGGGCATGGTCTGGATCTGGGCATTGACGGAAAGCAGAGAAACCGGCGGCTTTGAAACGGCGGATTTTGAGGGCGGGCTGTATGTAACCTTCGCTTACCGGGACGGTGACGGCAAGGCGCACGACAAGCTGCATAAGGACGCGCTTGCTTTTATCAACGATTCTCCTGTTTTGGAGCTTGATCTTCACCCGGGCCGTTATTCGATGGGCCATATCATCACGCCGAAAGCGGTTATGGACGCACAGGGCTGGGCCCAGATGGAGGTATTTATTCCTGTGCGTTTAAAAAGCTAAAAAGGCAATATCCGAATGTCAGATTCGTTAACAATGGTTAACGTTCGGAATTTTTGTTGACAAAGTTCGCGTCTCCCCCCTACAATATGTTCTGTGAAACGCACCGCTTTTTCGTATAATTTCGGGAATCGGCCCGAAAGTCTCTACAAGATCACCGTAAATGATCTGGCTACGAAAAGGGAAAGCTACGGACAGACTCTTCTTCACTTTCGCATGCACGAGTGAGGAGGGTTTGACCGGTTCTTTCTTTTTTTCGAAAGCTCGGGTCAATGGCGACCCGGGTTTTTTGCGTTTTGCGACTTGATATTAGGGGGATAAACAGCGTCATGGATCGTTTCTTCAAGCTGAAAGCAAACGGCAGCAACGTCCGCACGGAGATCATGGCCGGCATCACCACCTTCATGACCATGGCTTACATTCTGGCGGTCAACCCGACGATTTTGAACGGAGCCGGCCTGGAATGGTACAGCGTGTTTCTGGCAACGGCGCTTGCCGCCGGTATTTTCACTGCCGCCATGGGGATTTTCGTTAACTTTCCGGTTGCCCTGGCGCCGGGCATGGGGCTGAACGCTTACTTTGCCACCGTCGTGTTGTCTTCGAACGGAGCCATTTCGGCGGAAATCGGGCTGACGGCCGTCTTCATTTCCGGTATTATCTTCATCATTTTGACGGTGACGCACGTCCGGCAGCTTTTGATCGTCGCGATTCCGGACGGACTGAAGCATGCGATCACGGTCGGCATCGGGTTATTCATCACCATCATCGGGCTGAAAAACAGCGGCATTCTGACGATCGGCGTGGAAGGCTTCGCCCAAATCCCGGGCGGCACGTTCCACAACCTGGCTCCCAATGAATCGGTCATTCATATGGGCAGCCTGGAGAACCCGAGCGTGCAAATCGCTCTGATCGGCCTGCTGCTGATCACGGTTTTGATGATACTGCGCGTCAAAGGCGCGATTTTGTTCGGCATTCTCGGCACGACGCTGATCGCGGCCCTGATGGGGGAAGTCAACTTCTCCTCCCTGTCCGGCAGCGACGTCAAATGGATTCCCGACTTCACGCAGCTTAACTTCGCCCATTTCGACTGGAAAGGCGCGATGGACGCCGGGCTGCTGGCGATTATCGCCACCTTTACCTTCGTGGAATTGTTTGATACGTTCGGAACGCTTGTCGGCACGGCAACCCGCGCCGGCATTATGAAAAACCAGGAAGAAGGCCGCAAGCGGGTCGGCAAAGCGATGCTCGTCGACGCGTTTGCCGTAACGGGCGGCGCTCTGCTCGGCACGAGCACCACGACCGCTTACGTCGAAAGCTCCGCCGGGGTTGCCGAAGGCGGCCGCACCGGCCTGACCTCGCTCACGACGGGCGTTTGCTTCCTGCTTGCTCTGTTCCTGGCTCCGCTCATCGCCCTGATTCCGGGCAGCGCCACCGCGGCCGCGCTGATTGTTGTCGGCGTGCTGATGATGCAGGCGGTTAAAGAAATCGACTTCGACGATCTGGTAATCGGGATTCCGGCCTTCTTCACGGTCGCGTTCATGCCCTTCACCTACAACATCGCCAACGGGATTTCTTTCGGTATTGTGGCCTATGTCATCCTGGCGACCATCGCCAAGCTGCGGGACAAGGATTCCAAGCACAGCGTCCACTGGATGATGTGGGTGCTCGCGGTCCTGATTGTGCTGCGCTACGCTTTGATCGGCAGCCAAGGCTAAAGCCGGCTGGCCGCGCGTCTTATTAGCGGTCAGGTAAAGAACATATAGCTTCGAACTTGCAAAGCCCCGAATCCTCGTTTTTTGAGGGTTCGGGGCTTTTTCTTTTGAATTTTTTAAGGGCCGCCTCGGCTTCTTGGAACTGGACGGTTGGCGGCTGGAGGTGCGGACGGAACGGCAATAGCTGGCGAATGACAATAGCTAGCGGAACGACAATAGCTGGCGGAACGACAATAGCTGGCGGAACGACGACAATAGCTAATTGAAAGCCGGGAGTATATGCTCCCGGATCAGCGTCCATCGGTCGCGGGGATTCGGGACAAAGGAGGACGCGATCGCGACGACCAGGTCATGCTGCGGAATGCAGCAAATGACGGACCCGCCGTCACCGATGGCCAGGTAAGCAAAAACGCCGTCTTCTTCCCGCAGCCACCATAAATACCCGTAACGCTCCGGCCTCCTTTTCACGGATTCCTCGATCCAGGCTTCCGGGATTACCGGCTTGCCGTTCCAACGGCCCCGGTTCAAATAGAGAAACCCGAAGCGCGTCATGTCGCGAGGCGTCAGCGTCAGCCCCCAGCCTCCCGTGGAAATTCCGCTCGGGTCCGTCACCCAGCCTTTCACTTTTGGGCCGAACAGTTCGTCGAATCCGAAAGCGTCCATCCCGTAATCGGGAATGGTTCTCATGCCGGCGGGGCCGAACAGGAACTCGTTGGCGAAATCGCGGGCGCTTCTGCCCGTGCTGCGGGTGAGAATAGCGGAAAGCAGATGGGCCCCCGCCGAAGAATATTTAAAGGTCCCAAGCGTGCCGCCATGTCCCATTTGGTCCAGCGTATACGCAGCCCAATCCGGCTGCATGCACAGCTTGTCCAGCGGCTCCTTCCAGTCTTTGAAGGGATAAGGGACCTTCATTTGAAGGAGATCACGCACGGTAACGGCCTTCTGCTGCCGGTTGGCCTGTTCGGCGGGATACTCGGGGAAAAAGTCCAGCACCTTCTGCCCGGAACTCCCGATGTATCCGGCTTCTATCGCAATTCCGATGAGAGCGGACAGCACGCTTTTTGTGACGGAGGCGACATGGCAGGCGTGGTCCGAGACGAACCCGTTGTAGTACTCTTCAAAAATGACATAGCCGCTTTTGACCAAAATAATACTGTTGCTGTTGCCGTACCCGGACCGGACCGCCGAGTCCAGTTCCCGCAGCTTATCGGAGCGGATTCCCAAGGCTTCGGGTTCGGCTGCCTGCCACTCTGCCGCAGGACAATCGATTTTTTGCATCATGGACACCTCTTAAACGGAGTTTTTGACCGGTCACGGTCACTATAGAATGCTATAAAATATTTTGCAATCGGCAGCGGGCTTTTTTTTATATATTTCGTGGGCCGCAGGGGCTTTTACCGGTGCCTCATCCGCGAACCTCATCCGCGAACCTTTTTGGACGCTCCAGTTTGCTTCGCTTATTCTTTCTTTTGCATTCGCTTTCCTGGCTTCGAGGGCGGGTGGCTGAAGGATCGAGCGAACGATGGCGACCAGAAGAAGGGGAACGGCTGAAGGGAAAAGCGAACGATGGCGACCAGAAGAAGGGGAACGGCTGAAGGGACAAGCGAACGATGGAGAACCGAGGGGAATAGGAACAACTGAAGGACCTGGCGAACGTGGCGACAGGCAAATAGGTGCAAAGCGAAACTTATTTCCAAAGAAATTCGGGGTCTATCGCAAAATAAAGTCATACAAACACTTATTCGCAAGGGAAGAGGCGATTTTGGGAGAAATGGGAAGAAATAAGTGCTTCTGTGCAGCTATTTGGCCGAATATAGCGAGTATGGGTGGAAATAGTTGCTTTTTTGCTCTTCTGTCAAGAAAGTGGACACCTCTAAGTTACACGACCTGGTCATAGTAGCGCTGCTCAAAACGCACCGGGGACATGTAGCCAATCGTGCTGTTTGATCGTTTTCGGTTGTAGAAGAACTCAATGTAGCGGAAAAGCTTCTGCTGCGCCTCGTCCTTGGTTTTAAACTTCGGCCTGGCATAAATAAATTCACGCTTCAAAATGCTATGGAACGCTTCGATGCAGGCATTGTCGTAACAGTTTCCCTTCCGGCTCATGCTGGGTTGCATGTGGAAGCACGCCAGTTGTGCTTGATAGTCCTTCGAGGCGTACTGAGAGCCACGATCGGAGTGGTGGATGAGCCCCTTCCCGGGCTTTTTGGCTGCATAGGCTTGGTTTAGCGCGTCCAGCACGAGGTCTGTCGTCATGCGGTCACTCAATTTCCATCCAACGATTTGCTTGGTGAACAGGTCCAGAATACTGGCCAGATAGAGCTTTCCTTCGCGGCAGGGGATGTAG